>NZ_JBHWVI010000095.1:0-30546 GCF_042737005.1 Streptomyces sp. NPDC060027 | reverse complement strand
AGAGACAGCCGCGGCACCACCGGACGACCCGCACCACCATGAGAAGGGCCCCCGGCCATATGGCCGGGGGCCCTTCTCATGCATCCGCATGCGGGGTGCCTACGAGGTCTTCAGGGCCTGCGCCATCTTCGCCAGCGTGCCGAACGAGCCGGTGCCGGTCACCACGGTCGTGGAGCCCTTGCCCTTGAGGACGAGGGCGTCGTAGTGGTCGCCTTCGTAGCGCTGCCAGGTCTGGTCGCCGATGCGCTGGGTGGCCTTGGTCTGCCGCGCGCCCTGGCTCGCCGAGTCGATGAACACGGCCGGCCGCTGAGTGGACTGCTCGACCGCCACGTACTGACCGTCGGGGGCCTGGTAGCCCAGGTGCCAGACGTCGAACTCGCTGCCGTCGTAGCGCACCGAGGTCGGCTTCCACGCCGTCGGCAGCCCCTCGGGCGCCGCCACGGGATAACTCGCCGCCCGGCGAGCCGTGAGCAGCTCGACCCGGTAGTCGACACGCTTGAGATCGGGCTCTGATGCGTCGTGCGGGATGAAGATGTAGATAACGCCCGCCATGAGCCCGATGAGGCCCAGGGAGAGAATCATGTCCCGGACCGACTGCTTGCCTTTCATACCTGCCACGGCCCTATCGTCGCAGGTACCCTGGCCTGCTCATCCGTGGGGCCCCCTGCTCATTTTGTAAGTCTGGCGATAGAGTCGGGACATCACCCTCATCCGGCCGTCGTCGTATCAGAAAGGTGCGTGTCGATGACCGAGCATCATCTGCCGTCCGAACTCGAAGTACCGTCGGAAGCCCCCGACCGGAATCTCGCCCTCGAACTCGTCCGCGTCACCGAGGCCGCCGCGATGGCCGCGGGCCGCTGGGTCGGCCGCGGCGACAAGAACGGCGCCGACGGCGCCGCCGTCCGGGCCATGCGAACCCTGGTCTCCACCGTATCGATGAACGGCGTCGTCGTCATCGGCGAGGGGGAGAAGGACGAAGCGCCGATGCTCTTCAACGGGGAGCGCGTGGGCGACGGGACCGGCCCCGAGTGCGACATCGCCGTCGACCCGATCGACGGGACGACGCTCACCGCCAAGGGCATGACGAACGCGATCGCCGTGCTGGCCGCCGCCGACCGCGGCACCATGTTCGACCCGTCCGCGGTCTTCTACATGGACAAACTGGTCACCGGCCCGGAGGCCGCGGACTTCGTCGACATCAACGCGCCCGTGTCGGTGAACATCCGCCGGGTCGCCAAGGCCAAGCGGGTCACCCCCGAGGACGTCACCGTCGTCATCCTCGACCGGCCGCGCCACGACGGCATCATCAAGGAGATCCGGGAGACCGGCGCGCGCATCAAGCTGATCTCCGACGGCGATGTCGCGGGCTCGATCCTCGCGCTGCGCGAGGGCACCGGCATCGACCTGCTGCTCGGCATCGGCGGCACGCCCGAGGGCATCATCTCGGCCTGTGCGGTCAAGTGCCTCGGTGGCACCATCCAGGGCAAGCTGTGGCCGAAGGACGACGAGGAGCGGCAGCGGGCGGTCGACGCCGGGCACGACCTCGACCGCGTCCTGACCACGAACGACCTGGTCTCCGGCGAGAACGTCTTCTTCGTCGCGACCGGCATCACCGACGGCGAGCTGCTGCGCGGGGTGCGCTACCGCTCGGAGACCGCGACGACCGAGTCGATCGTGATGCGGTCCAAGTCCGGAACGGTCCGCCAGATCACGTCGGAGCACCGGCTGAGCAAGCTGCGTGCGTACAGCGCGATCGACTTCGACCGCGCCAAGTAGGACCACCGGCCGAACAGGGCCGGGCGCCTTCGAAGGCGCGGAAGGGGCGCCCCTTGTGCGGAGGGGCGCCCCTTTTCCGTACGCGGGTGTCAGCCGGCCGCGGCTATCGGCCCCCGCGCCTTCTTGAGCTCCAGATCACGGCGGCGGCGCCTGGCGAGCACGACACGGCGCTCGGCGGCGGTGAGGCCGCCCCAGACGCCGTACGGTTCGGGTTGCAGCAGCGCGTGTTCGCGGCACTCGACCATGACCGGGCAGCGGGCGCAGACGCGCTTGGCGGCCTCCTCACGGGAGAGCCGGGAGGCGGTGGGCTCCTTGGAGGGGGCGAAGAACAGGCCGGCTTCGTCGCGCCGGCACACCGCTTCCGTGTGCCATGGCGCTTCCTGATCCCTGTCCCGCACTGGCGCCCGCTGGGCCGGAACGGCAGCTACCTGCAGGGACTGATGCGGCGGTTGCAGCACGGTCTACTCCTGACGACGGCTTCGCGAGCGTGCCGGGCACCGCGGAAAGTTCCGCCGCGCCCTCCAAGAGACGATGCAGCAAGGCCTACCCGCTGTGCGCGCGCCTATGCACTGTGTTCCGAAGCCCGGGCCTTCCCGCGCATGATCGATCGTCCATGACCGGACCACCGCGCGTCCGCCGCCGACGCCGTCCCGGGCGTCAACGATCCAGGTGCTTGCGCATGCTCCGGTCCACCCGGTCGGCCACCCGGTCGTTCACCCGGCTCGTGACCCGGTCGAGGATGTCCGCGATCAGCTTGCCGCGCTTGGGCCTCGCCTCGACGTTCCCGAGGACGGCGAAGCCGTCGACGTAGACCACGGGCGCGTCGGGGTCGCCCGAATCGAGCGTGTCCACCTCGAAGTTGCCCAGCACACCGCCGCCGTTGCCCCGCAGCGAGACATTCTCCGGGACACGGACCTCGACGTTGCCGAAGACCGAGACCGCCTTGATCACGACCTGCTGGTACTCGAAGATCGCCTCGCTCAGGTCGATCTCCACACTGCCGAAGACCGCGTACGCGTGGATACGGCGGCCCGCTCGCCAGCGGCCCTTGCGGACGGCGGCACTGAAGACCGCCACCACGTTGTCGTCGGCCTCCGCGGGGATCTCGCCCTGGGTGGGGCGATTGGGCGCCGAACCGTACGCCGAGGTCGCGCGGCCGGTGTGGGCGGCCGGCAGGTCCCGGACGAACTGGTCGAGCTCGCCCACCGTCTTGGTGGCCAGCACTCCCTCCACCCGCTCGGCGTGCTCCTCCGCGGTCAGGCGCCCCTCGGCGAGGGCCTCGCGCAGGATGTCGGTGATCCGGTCGCGGTCGGCGTCGGAGGCACGCAGCTCGGCCGGCTTCGCCGCCGTGGCGGGGGTCGCGTCGGGGTGCTTTTGAAGGTCCACGACAGCAGCGTACCCAAACGCGATAGATCGCGACTACCCCTCGCGCGCCGCCTGTGGAAAACCCGCCGGCCGTCCGGGCCGTCGGTCCGGTGTCCGAACTGAGCCTTACCTCACAACCTCGGCGCCCCTGTCAGGTTCTACGCTGGTGGACGCTGCCAATGAAGGCCGGCCTCCGGCGAGTGAGCCGAAGGGGCGCGCCCGAGGCGAACGAGCCCCAAAGCTGTCTGTCGAGTGAGGAATGGGCGAGATGCCTGAGTTCGCGTACACCGATCTGCTCCCCCAGGGAGAGGACACCACCCCGTACCGGCTGGTGACCTCCGAGGGTGTCTCCACCTTCGAGGCCGACGGGCGCACGTTCCTCAAGGTGGAGCCGGAGGCGCTGCGCAAGCTCGCCGCGGAGGCCATCCACGACATCCAGCACTACCTGCGGCCCGCGCACCTGGCCCAGCTCCGCCGCATCATCGACGACCCGGAGGCCTCGGCGAACGACAAGTTCGTCGCCCTGGACCTGCTGAAGAACGCGAACATCGCGGCCGCGGGCGTCCTGCCCATGTGCCAGGACACCGGCACCGCGATCGTCATGGGCAAGCGCGGCCAGAACGTGCTGACCGAGGGCGGCGACGAGGCCGCCCTCTCGCGCGGCATCTACGACGCGTACAAGAACCTGAACCTGCGCTACTCGCAGATGGCCCCGCTGACCATGTGGGACGAGAAGAACACGGGCTCCAACCTGCCGGCCCAGATCGAGCTGTACGCCACCGACGGCGGCGCCTACAAGTTCCTGTTCATGGCCAAGGGCGGCGGCTCCGCCAACAAGTCGTTCCTCTACCAGGAGACGAAGGCGGTCCTCAACGAGGGCTCCATGATGAAGTTCCTGGAGGAGAAGATCCGCTCCCTCGGGACGGCCGCCTGCCCGCCGTACCACCTGGCGATCGTCGTCGGCGGCACCAGCGCCGAGTACGCCCTGAAGACCGCGAAGTACGCCTCCGCGCACTACCTGGACGAGATCCCGTCCGAGGGCTCCGAGCTCGGGCACGGCTTCCGGGACAAGGAGCTGGAGGAGAAGGTCTTCGAGCTGACCCAGAAGATCGGCATCGGCGCGCAGTTCGGCGGCAAGTACTTCTGCCACGACGTGCGCGTGGTGCGCCTGCCGCGGCACGGCGCGTCCTGCCCGGTCGCGATCGCCGTCTCCTGCTCGGCCGACCGCCAGGCCGTCGCGAAGATCACCGCCGAGGGCGTCTTCCTGGAGCAGTTGGAGACCGACCCCGCGCGCTTCCTGCCGGACACGACCGACGAGCACCTCGACGAGGCCGGCGACGTCGTGAAGATCGACCTCAACCAGCCGATGGACGACATCCTCGCCGCGCTGACGAAGTACCCGGTCAAGACCCGGCTCTCGCTCTCCGGCCCGCTCGTCGTGGCGCGCGACATCGCGCACGCCAAGATCAAGGAGCGGCTGGACGCGGGCGAGGAGATGCCGCAGTACCTGAAGGACCACCCGGTGTACTACGCGGGCCCGGCCAAGACGCCCGCGGGTTACGCGTCCGGCTCCTTCGGCCCGACGACCGCCGGCCGCATGGACTCCTACGTCGAGCAGTTCCAGGCGGCGGGCGGCTCCAAGGTGATGCTGGCCAAGGGCAACCGCAGCAAGCAGGTCACGGACGCGTGCGACACGCACGGCGGCTTCTACCTCGGCTCCATCGGCGGCCCGGCCGCCCGCCTCGCCCAGGACTGCATCAAGAAGGTCGAGGTCGTCGAGTACGAGGAGCTCGGCATGGAGGCCGTCTGGAAGATCGAGGTCGAGGACTTCCCGGCCTTCATCGTGGTCGACGACAAGGGCAACGACTTCTTCCAGGATCCCGCCCCCGCCCCGACCTTCACCTCGATCCCGGTGCGGGGGCCCGGACTGGCGTAGTGCGGGCCCGTACGACGTCCTGGGTGGCGGCGTACGGGTGCCGCGTGCCGCGCCGTACGGGTGACGTCGTACGGGGTGCCCCGCGCGCAGCCCTCCGTGGCGGGTGAACGGCCGCCGACAAGGCGGCCGTTCGTTCTTCGCGGCCCTGCCGGCGCTGGGCCGCACGGACCAACGGCTTCGCGCGCGCCGGGCGGGAACAGCCGTGGGCTCCGCGATGCTGTCCCCCATGGAGGTGTCAACGATGGCAGATGGCCAGGGCGAAGGCGCGTACCGGATCGAGCACGACTCCATGGGCGAGGTGCGGGTGCCCGCGGAGGCGAAATGGCGGGCGCAGACGCAGCGTGCCGTGGAGAACTTCCCGATCTCGGGGCAGCACCTGGAGCGCGCGCACATCGAGGCCCTCGCCCGGATCAAGGCGGCCGCCGCGAAGGTGAACGGCGAGCTGGGCGTGATCGACAAGGATGTCGCGGAGGCGGTCCAGGAGGCGGCCGCGGAGGTCGCCGAGGGGCGCTGGGACGCGCACTTCCCGGTCGACGTCTTCCAGACGGGCTCCGGGACGTCCTCCAACATGAACGCCAACGAGGTCATCGCCACGCTCGCGACCGAGCGGCTGGGCCGGGACGTCCACCCCAACGACCACGTGAACGCGTCGCAGTCGAGCAACGACGTGTTCCCGTCGTCCATCCACATCGCCGCGACCGCCGCCGTCACCCGCGATCTCGTCCCCGCGCTGGAGCATCTCGCCACCTCGCTGGAGCGCAAGTCGCGGGAGTTCGCCGACGTGGTGAAGTCGGGGCGCACCCATCTCATGGACGCGACGCCGGTGACGCTCGGCCAGGAGTTCGGGGGCTACGCGGCCCAGGTGCGGTACGGGGTCGAGCGGCTGGAGGCCTCGCTGCCGCGGCTGGCCGAACTGCCGCTCGGCGGCACGGCCGTGGGGACGGGGATCAACACCCCGCCCGGGTTCTCCGCCGCGGTGATCGCCGAGGTGGCGCGGTCCACCGGGCTGCCGCTGACCGAGGCCCGCGACCACTTCGAGGCGCAGGGGGCGCGCGACGGGATCGTGGAGACGAGCGGTCAGCTCAGGACCATCGCCGTCGGGCTGACCAAGATCGCGAACGATCTGCGGTGGATGGCCTCCGGGCCGCGCACCGGACTGGCCGAGATCAGCCTCCCGGATCTCCAGCCGGGATCCTCGATCATGCCGGGCAAGGTCAACCCGGTGATCCCCGAGGCGGTGCTGATGGTCGCCGCGCAGGTCACCGGGAACGACGCGACCGTCGCCGTGGCGGGGGCGGCGGGGAACTTCGAGCTGAACGTCATGCTGCCGGTGATCGCCAAGAACGTCCTGGAGTCGGTCCGGCTGCTCGCGAACGTCTCGCGGCTGCTCGCCGACCGCACGGTGGACGGGATCGTCGCGCACCGGGAGCGGGCGCGCGAGTACGCGGAGTCGTCGCCGTCCGTGGTGACTCCGCTGAACAAGTACATCGGGTACGAGGAGGCCGCCAAGGTCGCCAAGAAGGCGCTCGCGGAGCGGAAGACGATTCGCCGGGTGGTGCTGGAGTCCGGGTACGTGGAGCGCGGAGACCTGACCCTGGAACAGTTGGACGAGGCGCTGGATGTCCTGCGGATGACGCGCCCGTAACGGCCCGCATCCGTGGAAAAACGCCTGATGACGGCTCCGTAACAGGAGTTCCCCGATGGCGGGAACCATGACGCGCGCCGCAGCGTCGCATGCCTGGGGCACCTAATATCTGGTCATGGCAGAGGGTGGAGCGGTGAGACGGGCGGAAGCGGGCGGGCCGGCGGCGTACTGGGAGCCCGGGAGTCAGATCCTGTGGCGGTACCGGGAGAACGCCGGTGAGCGCGTCCACATCTGCCGTCCCGTGACGGTCGCGCGCGATGACGCCGAACTGCTCGCGGTATGGATGGCGCCGGGCACGGAGTGCGTGAAGCCTGTGCTCGCCGACGGTTCTCCGGTGCACGGGGAGCCGCTGGAGTCGCGCTACACCAAGCCGCGCGCGGTGCGGCGCGACCGCTGGTTCGGGACCGGGGTGCTGAAGCTGGCGCGCCCGGGCGATGCCTGGTCGGTGTGGCTGTTCTGGGATCCGGGCTGGCGTTTCAAGAACTGGTACGTGAATCTGGAGGCTCCGCTGACCCGTTGGGCGGGCGGGGTGGACTCCGAGGATCACTTCCTCGACATCTCGGTCCACCCGGACCGCAGTTGGCGCTGGCTCGACGAGGACGAGTTCGCGATGGCGCAACGGGCCGGTCTGATGGATGCTCAACTGGCGGCACGCGTGAGGGAGGCGGGATGGTCGGCGGTGGAGGTGATTCGTGCGTGGGGCGCGCCGTTCTCGGACGGATGGCAGCACTGGAGGCCCGATCCGGGCTGGCCGGTTCCCGTTCTGCCGGATGACTGGGACCGTACGCCCGCGCACGTGTCCTCATGAGACCCTTGATGCGCCCCCGTGGTACAACCGTAGGATCGTCTTCCGCAAGGGCGCACGGCAGCAACAACTCCCGCAGGATGAGCCGAGCTTGACCATATGTCACCGAGGGGCGGCAGGACGTGAGCGAGGGGTACGAGGCGTACGGCGGCGTGGCCGGCCAGGGACCGGGCGCACCGCGCGGGCTCGCCAGCACGGCCGCGCGGGCGGGGGCTTCGGTCACCGGCCTCCTGTCGGCACGGGTCGTTTCCGGCCGCCCGCGGGCCGTACCGTGCCGGGCGACGGCGGTCCTCGCCGTCGGTCCCGGCCCTGACGACACGCAGAATCCGTTCCTGGGGCACACATTCCGGGTATCGGGGCTGCGGGACGAACTGCGCGTACGGCGCGCAGCCCCGGACGGATGGACTCGACACGCGTGACGGAGCACCCCACCTCGCACGAGCGCCGGCAGAGCGGCGCCGGCCGGCCGCCCGCCCCCGCGGACCCTCGCGGGGCGCTCCTGCGTACCCCGGAGCAGCCGTCCCAGCTGCCGGGTTCCGGCGCGTTACCGGTACAGGCCCGTCCGGGCGACGCCCCGAGGAGTTCGGGTACGGCCACGCCGCGCGGCAAGCGCGGCAAGGCCGGCGGCAAGGCGTCCCCGGACGCCGGCATGTCCGCGTCCTCCGGCACGGACGCGCCCCCGCCCGCCTCTCCCGGACCCGGCCCGGAGCACTCCCAGCCCTCGGCGACCGAGCCCGATCCGCACCGCCCGCGCCCCGCGCCGGAGAGCATCCCGATCCAGCCGGACGCCGAGCAGGACCGTTCCTCGCGGACCTCCGGCGGCAAGGAGCGCCGGACCGGGCAGAGCCTGCCGCAGGGCAGTCCGATGCCGATGCGGCGCGACGGGGACCGACTGCGCTTCGTGGGCGCCGCGACCCGGCGGATCGCCCGGGGCATCGACCTCGACGAGATCGTGATGGGGCTCTGCCGGGCCACCGTGCCGACCTTCTCGGACGCGATCCTCGTCTATCTGCGTGACCCGCTGCCGGTGGGCGACGAGCGGCCGACGGGTCCTCTCGTGCTGCGGCTGCGGCGGACCGACCGGATTCCCGAGGAGCGGGACACCGAGAGCGGTTTCCTGTCCGTGCTGCGGCCGGAGCCCAGTGAGCTGTCGGCGATGACGGCCGAGCTGTGCGAGGTGCGTCCCGGTGGCGCCCTCGCCGAGGTGCTGCGTGGGGTGCGGCCGGTGTTCGCGGACGCGCCGGCCGCCCGGGCTGCGCTGCCCGAGCTGCTCGGCGACGATCTGCCGGTCCCGAGCGGGCAGCGGGCGATCCTCGCCCCGCTGCGCGGCCGGCGCCGGGTGATCGGCGCGGCGCTGTTCCTGCGCCGTCCGGAGCGGCTCGCCTTCGAGGCGGACGATCTGCTGGTGGCCGCCCAGCTCGCCACGCACAGCGCGCTCGGCATCGACAAGGCGGTGCTGTACGGCCGTGAGGCGTACATCGCGGACGAGCTCCAGCGCACGATGCTGCCCGAGACGCTGCCGCGGCCCACGGGGGTACGGCTCGCGTCCCGCTATCTGCCGGCCGCCGAGACGGCGCGGGTGGGCGGCGACTGGTACGACGCGATCCCGCTGCCGGGCAGTCGGGTCGCGCTGGTCGTCGGTGACGTGATGGGCCACTCCATGACGTCGGCGGCGATCATGGGCCAGCTGCGGACGACGGCGCAGACCCTCGCCGGGCTCGATCTGCCGCCGCAGGAGGTGCTGCACCATCTCGACGAGCAGGCGCAGCGGCTCGGCACCGACCGCATGGCGACCTGCCTGTACGCCGTCTACGACCCGGTGTCGCACCGGATCACCATCGCCAACGCGGGCCATCCGCCGCCGGTGCTGCTGCATCTGGGCGGGCGGGCCGAGGTGCTGCGGGTGCCGCCGGGTGCTCCGATCGGTGTGGGCGGGGTCGACTTCGAGGCGGTGGAGCTGGACGCGCCGGCCGGGGCGACGCTGCTGCTGTACACGGACGGGCTGGTGGAGTCGCGGCTCAGGGACGTCTGGACGGGCATAGAGCAGCTGCGGGAGAAGCTCGCGGCTGTCGCGGCGCTGACCGGGCCCGATCATCCGCCGCCGCTGGAAGCGCTGTGCGACGAGGTGCTGGACATGCTCGGCCCGGGTGACCGGGACGACGACATCGCGCTGCTCGCGGCGCGGTTCGACGGGATCGCGCCGAGCGATGTCGCGTACTGGTTCCTGGAGCCGGAGGACGCGGCGCCGGGCCGGGCCCGGCGCCTCGCCCGGCGGGCGCTGTCCCGTTGGGGCATGGAGGACATGACCGACTCCGTGGAGCTGCTGGTCAGCGAGGTCGTGACGAACGCGGTGCGGTACGCGTCGCGGCCGGTGACGCTGCGGCTGCTGCGGACGGACGTCCTGCGCTGCGAGGTCGGTGACGACGTGCCTCAGCTGCCGCGGCTGCGGCAGGCGCGGGCCACGGACGAGGGCGGTCGGGGGCTGTTCCTGGTGAACCGGCTGGCGCGGCGGTGGGGGGCGACCAGGCTGAGCACGGGAAAGGTCGTCTGGTTCGAGTTGAACCGGAGCTGACCGGGTACTCGTCCGGCCTCGCCCCCGCGGGCCGGCGCTGAACCGGTGCCGGACCGGGCCGGCACCGGACCGTGCCGGCGCAGGACTCCGTCCCCATGTTGCCGACATGGTGTCGGCGGCGTTGACTGCTGGGGTGAGCGAAGCGACCTGACGACCTCATCTCCGACGGGAGGACGCTCGTGACGCAGGCATCCCAGAAGGCTCCGTACACCACGAACAACGTCGGGATTCCGGTGGAGAGCGACGAACACTCGCTCACCGTCGGACCCGACGGCCCGATCCTGCTCCAGGACCACTACCTCATCGAGAAGATGGCGCAGTTCAACCGGGAGCGGGTCCCCGAGCGGGTGGTGCACGCCAAGGGCAGTGGCGCGTACGGATTCTTCGAAGTCACCAACGACGTCAGCCAGTTCACCAGGGCCGACCTGTTCCAGCCGGGCAGGCGCACCGAGATGCTGGCCCGCTTCTCGACCGTTGCGGGCGAGCAGGGCTCACCCGACACCTGGCGCGACCCGCGCGGTTTCGCGCTGAAGTTCTACACCGAGCACGGCAATTACGACATGGTGGGCAACAACACCCCGGTCTTCTTCGTCCGTGACACGATCAAGTTCCAGGACTTCATCCGCTCGCAGAAGCGCCACCCGGCGACGGGGCTGCGCGACCACGACATGCAGTGGGACTTCTGGACCCTCTCGCCCGAGTCGGCGCACCAGGTGACCTGGCTGATGGGCGACCGGGGCGTCCCGAAGACGTACCGCCACATGAACGGCTACAGCTCGCACACCTACATGTGGATCAATGGCGCCGGTGAGCGGTTCTGGGTGAAGTACCACTTCAAGACCGACCAGGGCGTCGAGTTCCTCACCCAGGCCGAGGCCGACGAGCTGGCGGGGACGGACCCGGACCTGCACCGCCAGGATCTGTACGGGTCGATCGAGTCCGGGAACGCGCCGAGCTGGACGCTGAAGGTCCAGATCATGCCGTTCGAGGACGCGGCGGACTACCGGTTCAACCCGTTCGACCTGACCAAGGTCTGGCCGCACGGGGACTACCCGCTGATCGACGTGGGCCGGATGGTCCTGGACAGGAACCCCGAGGACTACTTCATCCACATCGAGCAGGCCGCCTTCGAGCCCTCGAACCTGGTGCCGGGCATCGGGCCCTCGCCGGACAAGATGCTGCTGGGCCGGCTGTTCTCGTACCCCGACACCCACCGGTACCGGATCGGCCCCAACTACGCCCAGCTGCCGCCCAACCGGCCGCACTCCCCGGTGAACTCGTACGCCAAGGACGGCCCGATGCGCTACGAGGCGTCGAAGGCGTCCCGTCCCTACGCGCCCAACTCCTACGGCGGCCCGGCGGCCGACTACGGGCGGTTCGGTGACCCCGCGAGCTGGCAGACCGCCGGTGAGCTGGTGCGCGAGGCGTACAAGCCGCACCGAGAGGACGACGACTGGGGACAGGCGGGCACGATGGTGCGCCAGGTTCTCGACGACGCGGCCCGCGACCGTCTGGTGGGGAACGTGAGCGGCCATCTCCAGGCCGGCGTGACCCGCCCGGTCCTGGACCGCGCCATCCAGTACTGGCGCAACGTGGACAAGGAGATCGGCGACCGGATCGCGCACAGCGTGAACGGCGACTGACCCGGCCGGAGGACCCGAAGGCCCGAGGACGCGAGGAGGGGGCACCCGGAGTTCCGGGTGCCCCCTCCTACGCGCTCACGCGCTACTGACTGCTGTCCTGGTCGAACGGATTGTCGGGGATGTCATCGGTGGGCGTTCCCGTCGGTTGGGACGGGCTCGTCGTCGTCGGCTGGGTCGTCGTGGGCTCGTCCGTGGGGGTCGGCGGGCTGCTGCTGGTGGGCGGCTCCGACGACGGTTCCTCGGTGGTCGGCGTCGACGACGGCGTGCTGGACGGTGACTCGGTGACGGTGGGGAGGTCGGTCGGTTCCACCGCCGCGCCCGACGTGGTGTTCAGGTCGAACTCGGTGACCTTGCCGCCCATGGCCTGGAAGGTGTACGCCGCCCAGATCTGTGCCGGATAGCCACCGCCGTTGACACGGCCGCCCTCCGCGTAGAGGCCCGTGGCGCCCTTCATGGAGACCTGGTTGTGGTTCTTCGCGCCCTCACCGAACAGCAGGACCGAGGTGACGAGGTTCGGCGTGTAGCCGGTGAACCAGGCCGACTTGTTGTTGTCGGACGTACCGGTCTTGCCGGCGACCTGCTGGCCGTTGCGGTTCGGGTTGTTCCGCACCGAGAGCCGGGCCGTGCCGTCGTCGACCACGCCGGTCAGCACCGAGGTGACCGTGTCGGCGGCCTCCTCGCTGATGACCCGCTCGCCGGTCGGGTCCGGCATCGGGACCGTACGGTCCTTGTGCACGGCCGAGGCGACGATCGCCGGGGTGACCTTCTTGCCGTGGTTGTCGAGCGTGGCGTAGACGCCCGCCATCTCCAGCGGGCTGGCGCCCATGGAGCCGAGGGTCTGCGCGGGCACCGCCTGGAGTCCCTTGGTGTTCATGCCGAGCTCGCCGGCGACCTTCAGCACCTCGTCCATGCCGACGTCGACGCCCATCTGCGCGAAGACGGAGTTGATGGACTTGTTCATCGCGGTCTGCACGGTGACGGGGCCGTAGTTGTGCTCGTCCTCGTTCGGCGGCGCGAAGGCGATGCTGCTGCCCACGACGGGACGGCGGCTGGTGCCGTCGTAGATCGTGTTCGCGGCGATCGGCCTGCCGGAGCGCGTCTTGGCCTCCTCGGCGAGGGCGGCCGCGAGGATCAGCGGCTTGAACGTCGAGGCGGCCTGGTAGTCCCGGCGCGTCGCGTTGTTGAAGTAGTGCTTGAAGTAGTCCGTGCCGCCGTACATCGCGAGGACCTTGCCGGTCTTGGGATCGACCGACACGGCACCGGCCTGGATGTTGGCGTCGACCTTGCGCTTCTTCGGGTCCAGCTTGCTGGTGAGCTGCTGCTTGACCGTCTTCTCCAGCAGGGCCTGCTTCTTCTTGTCGATGTTGAGCGTGATGGTCCAGCCGCCCGCGTCGACGAGGGCGTGGGCGTCGTCCAGGTCGGCCGCGGTGCCCTGGGCGACGAGCTGCTTGGCCAGCTCGGTCTCGGCCTGAGCCACCAGATAGCCGGTCTGGCCCTCCATGCCGGGGGCGCCCTTCGGGTCCTTGGGGACCGGAAACTTCATGGTCGCGCGCTTGCCCGAGTCGAGCCAGCCCTGTTCGACCATGTTGTCGAGGGTGTAGTTCCAGCGGGCCTCGACCAGCCTCTTGCCGGTCTTCGAGGCGACCGCCCAGTCGTACTGGCTCGGAGCCTGGAGCAGCGAGGCGAGGTAAGCGCCCTGCTCGACCTTGAGCTTGCCGGCGTCGACGCGGTAGTAGGCCTGCGCCGCCGCTTGGATGCCGTACGCGTTGCGGCCGTAGTAGCTGGTGTTGATGTAGCCCGCGAGGATGTCGTCCTTGGACTTCTTGCGGTCGACCTTCAGCGAGATGACCAGTTCCTTCAGCTTGCGCGTGACGGTCTGGTCCTGGCTGAGGTAGTAGTTCTTGACGTACTGCTGGGTGATCGTCGAACCACCCTGTTTGCCCTTGCCGGAGAGGGTGTTGATCAGACCTCGGGCGGTGCCCTTGAGGTCGACGCCCGAGTCCTTGTAGAAGGACTTGTTCTCGGCGGCGACGAAGGTCTTCTGGACGCCCTGGGGCACCTTGGACAGGTCGACGATCTCTCGGTTGACCTTGCCGGTGCGCCCGAGGAGGTCGCCGTTGCTGTACTTGTAGATGTTGCTCTGCCGCTTCGCGGCCGCGTTGCCCTCGGGCACGGACACGACCATGTACAGCACGATGAAGGCGCCCATACCGAGCAGGCACACGCCGAGGAAGGTCCCGAGGACCGACTTCCAGTTCACGAACCTGCGTATGCCGGTGCGCTTGGGCTTGCCGCCCGCCTTCGCGCCGGCGGCCCCGGGGCCCGCCGGCTGATGCCCCGACGAGCTCTGGGGCGCCGCGCGGCGGCCCTGCGCCTGCCGCGCTCGTCTCTCTTCAGCTCGTCCCATGGGTCGATCCGCTCCGCTTCACTCTCGTGTGGCACACAAGTTCGTCGCTCAGGTCAGCTCAGAAAGCTAACACCGCGCGCTATGACAAAGGGCAGCCGATCCGGTCTTTTCCGGACGTGACAATCAGCACGCCTTACGCACATGCCCCAAAGAAACCGACGAGCGGGAGGGGTAGAAGGTTGCGCGCCGGGTAAAGTGATATCATTTAGCTAGACAGAAGCTATGCCGTACGAAACGGGGGACCGACCATGCCGTCACACACTTCCCACGACCCCTCACCCGCCCCGGGCGCATCCGCCGCCGGGACAGCGGGTGACGGGCCCGAGATGCCGGCGCCCCGCGTCCGGGAGTTCGCCGCGCACAGCATCGGCGGGGGGCTCGCACTGCTCCTCGGCCTTCTCGGACTGCTCCTCGGCGCCGCGCTGTGCGCCGTCGGCGGCGCGGTGGTCCACACCGGCGGCGCCCAGGCGGCGCTGATCACCGCCGGCGTGCTGGTCGGTATCGCCGCGTTCTTCGCGATGTGCGGGCTGAACACCGTCGCGCCCGGCGAGGCCCGGGTGGTCCAGCTCTTCGGGCGCTACCGGGGCACCATCCGGCAGGACGGGCTGCGCTGGGTCAACCCTCTGACGTCCCGGACCAAGATCTCGACGCGCGTGCGCAACCACGAGACCGCCGTCCTCAAGGTCAACGACGCCTACGGCAACCCGATCGAGCTCGCCGCCGTCGTGGTGTGGAACGTCCGGGACACCGCGCAGGCGTCCTTCGAGGTGGACAACTTCCTGGAGTTCGTCGCCACCCAGACCGAGGCGGCCGTGCGCCACATCGCCATCGAGTACCCGTACGACGCTCATGACGAGGACGGCCTGTCGCTGCGCGGCAACGCCGAGGAGATCACCGAGAAGCTCGCCGTCGAACTGCACGCGCGCGTGGAGACGGCCGGCGTGCGGATCATCGAGTCGCGCTTCACGCATCTCGCGTACGCTCCCGAGATCGCCTCCGCGATGCTCCAGCGCCAGCAGGCCGGAGCGGTCGTCGCGGCGCGGCGGCAGATCGTGGACGGCGCGGTCGGCATGGTCGAGGCGGCGATCGCCCGGATCACCGAGCGCGACATCGTGGAGCTGGACTCCGAGCGGAAGGCGGCGATGGTGTCGAACCTGATGGTCGTGCTGTGCGGGGACCGCGCGGCCCAGCCCGTTCTGAACACGGGGTCCCTCTACCAGTGACGGCTCCTACGGAGGGGACCCCGCCGCGTCGGCCGCAGCAGCGCAAGCAGGTGCTGCTGCGGCTCGACCCGCTGGTGCACGAGGCCCTGGCCCGCTGGGCGGGCGACGAACTGCGGTCGGCCAACGCGCAGATCGAGTTCCTGCTGCGCCGCGCGCTCTCCGAGGCGGGCCGGCTGCCCGGCGGGACGGGACCGATTCCCCGCCGCGGGCGGCCGCCGGCCACCGGGGAGCCGGAGGACCCGGAGGCCTAGGGCGCGCCCTTTCGCGCACCTCCGCCCCGACCGGCGCCGGGTACGCGACCTCACGCCTCGCGTCTACCCCCGGTCGGTGGGACGGCTGGTTCAGAACCGTGACAAACGGCCGTGACCAGCCGGGTCTCCCTCTCCGACTCCCCTCCCGTCCCCCTCCGTCATGACCTATACGCGGCGCGTATACACACCATGTATACGCGCTGTGTAGAGTGCTCCGCATGTCCATCGGTCACACCCTCCTAGGGCTCCTGGAGTCCGGGCCGCGCCACGGTTACGACCTGAAGCGGGCCTTCGACGAGAAGTTCGGTCACGACCGGCCGCTGCACTACGGCCAGGTCTACTCGACGATGTCGCGGCTGCTCAAGAACGGGCTCGTCGAGGTCGACGGGATCGAGGCGGGCGACGGGCCCGAGCGCAAGCGGTACGCGATCACCGAAGCCGGGATCACCGACGTGGAGCGCTGGCTCGCGACGCCGGAGAAGCCCGAGCCCTACCTCCAGTCGACCCTGTACACGAAGATCGTCCTCGCCCTGCTGACGAACCGCGACGCGAGCGAGCTCCTCGACACCCAGCGTTCGGAGCATCTGCGCCTGATGCGGATGCTGACCGAACGCAAGCGCAAGGGCGATCTGGCCGACCAGCTGATCTGCGACCACGCCCTCTTCCACCTGGAGGCCGATCTGCGCTGGCTGGAACTGACCGCCGCGCGCCTCGACAAGCTCGCCGAGGCGGTGACGGTCCGATGACCTCGATGACCCCTCCGGAGGGCTCCCTGCTCACCGCGTCGGAGCTGCGCAAGGCGTACGGCCCGACCACCGCGCTGGACGGCGCCGAGTTCTCCATCCACCCCGGCGAGGTCGTCGCCGTGATGGGTCCCTCGGGCTCCGGCAAGTCCACCCTGCTGCACTGCCTCGCCGGGATCGTCACACCCGACTCCGGCTCGATCACGTACAACGGCCGCGAGATGGCGACGATGAACGACGCCCAGCGCAGTGCGCTGCGCCGCTCCGAGTTCGGGTTCGTCTTCCAGTTCGGCCAGCTCGTACCGGAGCTGACCTGCGTGGAGAACGTCGCGCTGCCGCTGCGGCTGAACGGCAGGGGCCGCAAGGACGCCGAGCGCGTCGCGCTGTCCTGGATGGAGAAGCTGGAGGTCGACGATCTCAAGGGCAAGAGGCCCGGTGAGGTCTCCGGCGGTCAGGGACAGCGTGTGGCGGTCGCCCGTTCACTGGTCACCGACCCGCGGGTGCTGTTCGCCGACGAGCCGACCGGCGCGCTCGACTCCCTCAACGGGGAGCGCGTGATGCAGCTGCTGACCGACGCGGCCCGCTCGACGAACGCCGCCGTCGTGCTCGTCACGCACGAGGCGCGGGTGGCCGCGTACTCGGACCGCGAGATCGTCGTACGGGACGGCAGGTCCAGGGACATGGAGCGGATCGTATGAGTGCGCGCCAGTGGTCCCGCGACCTCGGCATGGGCGCACGGTTCGCGGTGACCGGGGGCCGTGAGGCCTGGGTGCGGGTCCTGCTGACGGCCGTCGGGGTCGGACTCGGGGTGGCGCTGCTGCTGCTCACCACGGCGATCCCCAGCGCGCTGACGTCCCGGCACGACCGGGAGCGCGGACGCAACGACATGACGTACAGCACGACGGTCAAGAAGAAGTCCGACCGCACACTGCTCATCGCGACGTCGGACACCACCTTCCACGACGAGGACGTACGCGGCCGGATGCTCGAACCCGAGGGGGCCCGCGCGCCGTTGCCACCGGGCGTGTCCGCGTTCCCGGCGGTCGGCGACATGGTCGTCTCGCCCGCTCTCGACCGGCTGCTGAAGTCGCCCGGGGGCAAGCTCCTGCGCGAGCGGCTCGACTACCACGTCAGCGGCATCATCGCCGACAGCGGGCTCATCGGTCCGCACGAACTCGCCTACTACACGGGCGCCGACAGCCTGAGCGCGACCGGCGAGAGCACCGGCCGCACCGAACGCATCGACTCGTTCGGCTCCAGCGGACAGTCCGAGCCGATGGACCCCATTCTCGTGCTGCTCGTGCTCATCGTCTTCGTGGTGCTGCTGATGCCGGTCGGCGTCTTCATCGCCGCGGCCGTACGGTTCGGTGGCGAGCGGCGCGACCGCCGGCTGGCGGCGCTGCGGCTGGTCGGCGCGGACGGGCGGATGGCCCGGCGGATCGCGGCCGGCGAGGCACTGGCCGGAGCCCTGGTCGGACTGATCCTCGGGGCCGGGTTCTTCCTGATCGGACGCCAGCTCGCGGGCATGATCATGCTCTTCAGGATCAGTGTCTTCCCGAGCGACCTCAATCCGACGCCCGCCCTGGTGGTACTGGTGGCCCTCGCGGTCCCCGCCGCCGCGGTCGCGGTGACCCTCTTCGCGCTGCGCGGCGTCGTCATCGAGCCGCTCGGAGTGGTGCGGACCGCGCGTCCCTCGCGGCGCCGGCTGTGGTGGCGGCTGCTGCTGCCGCTGGGCGGCCTCGCGATGCTCTACCCGATGGTCGGGCAGGGACGGACCAACGGGGACTTCAACGAGTACCTCGTCGTCGGCGGCGTCATGCTGCTGCTGATCGGCATCACGGCGCTGCTGCCCTGGGTCGTCGAGGCGGTCGTCGCCCGGCTGAACTCCGGTGGCGTCGCCTGGCAGCTGGCGGTCCGCAGGCTTCAGCTGAGCAGCGGCACGGCGGCCCGCATGGTCAACGGCATCGCGGTGGCGGTGGCCGGTGCGATCGCCCTCCAGATGCTGTTCGCCGGAGTCGACGGCGACTACACCAAGGTCAGCGACAACGACCTCACCCGGGCCCAGATGTCGGTGCAGGTGCCGGCCAAGGTACCGCTGGACGAAGCCGTCCGGCAGATGTCCCGGACCAAGGGGGTCGCGCACACGACGGCCCTGGGCCGGACCGAGGTGGGCGACCGGCGCAACGAACCCGAGCAGCAGTCGACCGTGACGGTCGGCGACTGCGCGGCCCTGCGGGAGGCGGCCAGGCTGCCCTCCTGCAAGGACGGCGACATCTTCGCGGTGGGGAACGCCAAGTGGGACTCGTACACCACGAAGCTGAACAAGCCCGGCAGGAGGCTCTACCTCGACCCGTCCTACGGTTCCACCAGCAAGGGCAAGGAGATCTCCTGGACGGTGCCGGAGGGCGTCAAGGGGGCGGACTCCCGCAGAGACCCGTCCGGCGAGGAGCGCGGGGGCTTCCTCTTCACGCCCGGCGCGCTGCCCGAACGGGCCGCTTCCACGGTGTACGGGACGGTCTTCCTCCAGCTCGACGAGTCGGTGCCGGACGTCCGTGAACTCGTGCGCAACAGTTCGGCGCGACTCGACCCGCTGGCCGACCTCCAGACGTGGACGGCGACGACCCAGTCGGAGAAGTTCACCTCCATCCGTACGGGCCTGTTCGTCGGCGCGACCTGCGTTCTCGTGCTGATCGGAGCGAGCCTGCTGGTCTCCCAGCTGGAGCAGCTGCGCGAGCGCAAGAAGCTGCTGTCGGCGCTGGTCGCCTTCGGTACCCGGCGCCGCACGCTGAGCATGTCGGTGCTGTGGCAGACCGCGATCCCGATCGCCCTGGGGCTCCTCCTCGCGTCGATCGTGGGGCTCACCCTCGGCGCGGTCCTGCTGAGAATGACGGACACCGCGGTGAGCGTGGACTGGGCGAGCGTGCTGTCGATGACCGGCATCGGCGCGGGAGTCGTGCTCCTGGTGACCCTGCTCAGCCTGCCGCCGCTGATCCGTCTGATGCGGCCGGACGGGCTGCGTACGGAGTAGGACGCCGTCCGCGTCGTGTGCCACCGCCGGTGGCCCTCCCCGCCCGGGGAGGGCCACCGGTTCGCGTTCAGATGCTGTACTCCCGTACCACGCGCCGGACTTGGGCGAAGAGCATGCCCACGTTGACCGCCTTGCGGCAGACGACCACGGCGACCACGTCCTGCTGGTCGTTCATCCGCACGAACAGATGGGTGAGGTTGTCGCTGTTGACCAGGATCTCCTGGAAGAAGTGCTGGTCCGACTCGATGCCGCGACGTTCTTTGAAGACGTCCTCGATCATCTGGACCGTGCGCCCCTGAAACAGGTCGAGGGTCGCGCCCGCGAGCAGGTCCAGGACCTCCGGCGGATGGTTGTCGACGGTCTCGTACGAGAGCAGCATTCCGGTCGACATGTCCACGGCTCCGGACGCGACGCAGTCCGGCGCGTCGGTGCGCAGTGACTTGACCAGACCCATGATCTGGTCGGAGAACCCCGGCGTCATTCGCTTGCTGGCCATGTCGTCATACCCCTTCGGTCGCGGTTTCGGTCATGGCTCCGACGAGCGGGCCGGGTTCGGCGCCCGTGAGGATCGATTCGATGCGGCCGAGGGCCGGCCGGGTCCTCTCGTGGAGCCGTTCGAGGTCGATGCCCTCGTCGCCCAGGACGATCATCAGCGCCGTGTCCCCGACCGCGTAGAAGGCCGCGAGGCCCTGGCTGCCGTACGTCACGGTCTGGCGGAACGTGCCCCGGCCGGTCACGGCGGTCGCGCGGCGCGCGATGCCGAGGCCCGCGGCGGCGATCGCGGCGAGGCTCTCCGGGTCGATGATGTCGGCGGTGTCCGCCGCGATCAGCATTCCGTCGGCGGCGGCAACCGCCGTATCGGTGATTCCGGGGACCTGTTCTCGGAGGCCTCTCATTTCGCTGGCCAGTGCGTCGTGATTCATGTAATCAACTCCCTGATAACGGGGTGCATTCGATCGATGGCAGGCTTGCGGTCTCAGGTACCGGAATCCGGGGTCCAGATGCGGTGCCGGAGACGGAAGAACCCTCTCCAGTTCGCCCCGGCCCTTTCGGGGGCGAGAGTTTCGGTGATTCCGCTCGCGCCGGGCTCACGGCGGGGCAGGGACGGTGCGTTCACGCCGGGCTCGCGGCGGGGCAGGGACGGTGCGTTCACGCCGGGAAGCGGGCCGGGGAGCGGCCGGGGCTCCGGTGCCGGACCCTCTCCGTCGGCCACCGCGGAGGCCAGCGCCGAGAACACCATGGGGTCCATCGCGGCCGCGGCGGCCGACGGTCGCTGCCGGAGCGCTCCCGTCGGTGGGATCCGCACGGTCACCGGGGCGGCGGACTCGGGCTCGCCCGGCAGCTCCAGCAGTCCCTCGCCGAGCATGCGGGCCATCCCCACCGTCACGGTGTAGGCGCCGAGGCCGGTCGCGAAGGCGATGTCACGGGCGGTCCGCCGGCCGTCCGCGTGGGTCAGTAACTCCTTCTGCGGAGGGGGCAGTTGATCGCGTATCTCGTCCGGAACGGCGGCGGGAACAGGGCGTTCGCGGTCCGGCCGCACGGGCTGCGGCAGGGCGGTGACGGCCGCCAGCTTCCTCGCCGCGTCCTGCAGCAACCGTCCCGGCGCCTCACCGACGGCGACCGGCGCGTACGGCTCGAAGGCGGCGTCCAGGGGGTCGCAGGCCTCCACATCACCGGCCACGACGGCGAAAGCGGCGTCCTGCATCGCCATCATGCAGACGACCCGGAGCTGCGCGGCCCCCGCGTAGCCGTGCGCGACGAGCCCCGCCTCCGGCCACCGGGTGCCTCCGGACTCCCGGAGCAGTTCGGCCCACTGTTCGCCGCTGACGCGGCCGGAGCGCAGCAGCCGCGCCTCGGGTCCGGGTGCGCCCGGACTCTCGACGGCGACGACGCAGCCGTCCCGGAGATGGAAGACTCCCCCGGGCCTTCCGGACACCCGTAGTTTTCCCGTCGCCCGAGTGCCCTGGCATTCGCTCAGCGCGCGCGACAGCAGGTCGTATCCGACCCTGCCAAGGGAATCCCGAATGCCCGACATCACTCCCCTTGGAACTTCCGGCGCTTCGCACTGACGCCTGACGTTTCACTCCGAGGGGGTATGTGTATCAGCCGGGGTGGATTTCTCCGCGAGAGTCGCGCTACCTGACGGAAGTTGAAATTTCCCGCCTGCCGAGGTGCTTCATCAGTCTTTCGAATGACCGACTATGCGCGGTGGTTCAGGCTTCCGGGCCCACCACGCGTACGGGCAGAGGGCGCAGCGCCTCGCGCAGCGCCGCCGCCAGTTCCTGGTACTCCGGGCCCCGCGCGGCACCCGCCCGCATGGCGAGCGCGATCCGCCGGGTGGGCGCCGGATCCGCGAAGTATCCGGTGAGGAGCTGATTGCTGCGGGTCGTCTCCACCTTGACGGCGGTGCGCGGCAGCAGTGTCACGCCGAGACCGCCGGCGACCAGCTGAACGAGGGTCGACAGGCCCGCGGCGGTGGTCGTGACGGGGGCGTCCGCGCGGCCGGCCTCACGGCAGATGTCCAGGGCCTGGTCGCGCAGGCAGTGGCCCTCGTCGAGCAGCAGGAGACGGAGTTCGCGCAGCGCCTCGCGCGGAATGCCCTCCCGGCCGCCGAGCCAGTGGTCGAGCGGGGTCACCAGCACGAAGTCCTCGTCGAACAGCGGGAGTTCGGTGACACCGGGCATGCCGAGGGGTACCGCGAGCAGCAACAGGTCGAGCCGCCCGACCGTGAGGCCCTCCAGCAGGCTGGCCGTCTGCTCCTCGTGCACCTGGAGGTCGAGGTCGGGGTAGCGGTCGTGGACGAGCCGCAGGACGGTGGGCAGGAGGTAGGGGGCGACGGTGGGGATGACACCGAGGCGCAGGGCCCCGGTGAACGGCGCGCGCACGGCCTCCGCCTCCTCCATCAGCGCGCCGACCTCGTCCAGCACCGCCTTTGCGCGTACGGCGAGACGCTCACCGGCGGGCGACAGGAGCACCTTGCGGGTCGTACGCTCCAGCAGGGTCACCCCGAGGATCTCCTCCAGGGCGGAGACCGCGCCGGACAGCGCGGGCTGGCTCATGCCGATCGCGGCGGCCGCGTCACGGAAGTGCAGATGCTCGGCCACGGCGGCGAAGGCGCGCAGCTGCGCGAGGCTGGGCTGACGGCGCCCGTTCCCCTTGCCGCCCGCCCGGCTCCCGGCCCCCGCCCTGCCGGGTCCCACTCTGCTGAGGGGGGAGGCCGACGCGCTCGCGCCGCCGATGGGGCTCGCCATGGCCGTTCCTCGCACTTCACGTCGATATCACCGAAGGTGACTGATAGCCCTGCCCGATCAACACGACCGAGTGTAGCTATTTCCCGAATCAATGCTGCCTGTGTCAACATCAATTTCGTCCAACCCAAGGGAAAAGCCCTCAAAAGGGGCGATTCCTCGCTGCAAGGAGATCGTGTGCTCACCGTCGGTGACAAGTTCCCCCAGTTCGACCTGACCGCTTGCGTCTCGCTCGAAAAGGGCCAGGAGTTCCAGCAGATCGACCACAAGACCTACGAGGGCAAGTGGAAGATCGTCTTCGCGTGGCCCAAGGACTTCACCTTCGTGTGCCCCACCGAGATCGCCGCCTTCGGCAAGCTGAACGACGAGTTCGCCGACCGTGACGCCCAGGTCCTCGGCTTCTCCGGCGACTCCGAGTTCGTGCACCACGCCTGGCGCAAGGACCACGACGACCTGCGTGACCTGCCCTTCCCGATGATGGCCGACTCGAAGCACGAGCTCATGCGCGACCTCGGCATCGAGGGCGAGGACGGCTTCGCCAAGCGCGCCGTCTTCATCGTCGACCAGAACAACGAGATCCAGTTCTCCATGGTGACCGCCGGCTCCGTCGGCCGTAACCCCAAGGAGGTCCTGCGGGTCCTGGACGCGCTCCAGACGGACGAGCTCTGCCCGTGCAACTGGACCAAGGGCGAGACCACCCTCGACCCGGTCGCGCTGCTGGCCGGTGAGTGACCTTCCATGGCCCTCGACGAACTGAAGTCCGCCATACCGGACTACGCCAAGGACCTGCGCCTGAACCTCGGTTCGGTGATCGGCAACAGCGACCTCCCGCAGCAGCAGCTGTGGGGCACCGTGCTGGCCTGCGCGATCGCGTCGCGTTCGCCGCGCGTGCTGCGTGAGCTGGAGCCCGAGGCGAAGGCCCAGCTCTCGCCCGAGGCGTACACGGCCGCCAAGTCGGCCGCCGCGATCATGGCGATGAACAACGTCTTCTACCGCACGCGGCACCTGCTCTCCGACCCGGAGTACGGGACGCTGCGCGCCGGTCTGCGGATGAACGTCATCGGCAACCCGGGCGTGGAGAAGGTCGACTTCGAGCTCTGGTCGCTCGCCGTCTCCGCCGTCAACGGCTGCGGGCAGTGCCTCGACTCCCACGAGCAGGTGCTCCGCAAGGCGGGCGTCGACCGGGAGACGATCCAGGAGGCGTTCAAGATCGCGGCCGTCCTCCAGGCGGTCGCCGCCACGCTGGACGCCGAGGCCGTTCTCGCCGAGTAGTCCTCGCGCGCCCCGGGCAGTCCGAGCCTGCCCGAACTTTCAGGGCCCCGTTCACCTGTGTGGTGGGCGGGGCCCTGAGCGTTGTCGTCCCCGGGGCCGGTCAGGGCCCGCGCGGTCGGCCGCCCCCTCGACAGGGCACGGCGACCGCGCGAACGGGGCGAACCCGCTACGGCGTCAGGCGCTGGGTGGCCGGGGACGCGTCCAGGGCGGTGGCGCCCCGCGGCTCCGGGGCGTGGCGCAGGCCCACTTCATGGGCGTACGAACGCAGGTACACGACCACCGTGTTGGTCACCGCGACCAGCGGGACCGCGACGACCGCTCCGCCGATGCCGGCGATCATGCCGCCCGCGGCGACCGAGAGGACCACCGCGAGAGGGTGGACACGGACCGCGCGGCCCAGGATGAACGGCTGGAGGATGTGGCCCTCGATCTGCTGGACGGCGAGGACCACGGCGAGGGTCATGACCGCGGTGAAGACGCCCTGCGTCACCAGCGCGACCACCACGGCGAGTGCCCCGGAGATCACCGCGCCCACCAGCGGGATGAACGCGCCGAGGAAGATGAATACGGCGAGGGGCACCGCCATGGGGACGTCGAGGAAGTAGATCCCCAGGCCGATGAAGATCGCGTCGATCAGAGCGACTAGCACCGTGCCGCGGATGTACGCCGTGAGCGTGCGCCACGCGCGCGGACCCGCGCCCGCGACCCCGGTCCGGGCCGCGGCCGGGACGAGCTTGAGCGACCACTCCCAGATCCGCTTGCCGTCGTAGAGCAGGAAGAGGGTCGAGAACATCGTGAGCAGGATGCCGGTGAGGGCCTCGACGATCACCGTCACGCCCTGCAGGCCCGCCGAGGTGATCTGATCCGTGTTGGCGCCGATCGCCTCGCGGAGGTTCTTCGCGATCTCGTTGATCTGCTTGTCCGTCACATGGAACGGGCCCTTGAGGAGCCACTTGCGCAGCTCGTCGATGCCGTCCTGGATCTGACCGGAGAGGTTGTCGATGTTCTCCTGGACCTGCCAGACCACGAACCAGCCGACCAGCCCCATGATGACGAAGCCGAGGATCGCGGTGAGCGCGGTGGCGAGCCCGCGCGGCACCCCGTAACGCGTCAGCCGGGCCACCGTCGGCTGGAGCAGCGCGGTGATGAGCAGCGCGCTCACGAAGGCCAGCACCACCAGCTGCACGGCGCTGATGACCCGCATCGCCACCCAGACGGTGCCCGCGAGGATGAGCAGCCGCCAGCCGGCCTCGGCGGCGACGCGCACCCCCCACGGCACGGCGAGCGCGGGGTCGGGGCGCTGGGGCGTCAGCACGTACGCGGCGGTCGTGGCCGTCTCGTCGGAGGGGCGCTGGACCGGGAGCGCTGACGGCTCCGCGTCCGTCACCGGGCCCTGCGGGGGCTCGGGAGCCTCCGGGGCGCCGGAGGCGTCGAGGGGTGTACGCCCCTCGGGAACGCCCTCGTCGTCGAGGGAGCCCTGTGACTCCAGCTCGACCTCGGCGCGGCGTTCGTCCAACCGCTCCCCCAGCTCGGTGAGTCCGGCGCCGAGCCGGCCGAGCCACCCTGGTACTCGCGACATGATGCGTCCTTTTCCCCCGTTGCTCCCCACCACTCCCCCCTGGAGTCGTCGGAATCCGACCGTACATGGCCGAAGCCCCTCCCCCTAGGACGGGGAGGGGCTTCGGAAGGTTGAGCGGCCGACGTACGGCGTGGCACTCAGTACCAGTGGTTGGCCTGCCAGAACGACCAGGCGTCACAAGGACTGCCGTACCGGCTGTCCATGTAGTTGAGGCCCCACTTGATCTGCGTGGCCGGGTTCGTCTGCCAGTCGGAACCGACGGACGACATCTTGGAGCCGGGCAGGGCCTGGAAGAGACCGTAGGCACCCGAGGAGGCGTTGACCGCCTTGTAGTTCCAGCTCGACTCGTGATTCACGATGTTGCTGAAGCACTGGAACTGACCGCTCGGGACCATCGAGCGCGCCATCGCCTGGATCTGGGCGACGGTGTACGAGGACTGGACGGAGAAGCTGGAGGCGTCACGCGTCGCCGAGCGGCTGGCCGCTTGAGCGGCAGCCTCCTTGCGCGCCTTGGCTTCCTTCTCGGCCTTCTCCTCGGCAGCCTTCTGCTTCGCGACGGCGTTGTCGGCCGCCTGCTTGCGGGCGGCTTCCTCCGCGTCCTTCTTGGCGCTGGCGTCCGCGGCGATGGCCTGGGCATCGGCCTGCTGCGTCAGGGACGCGGTCTGCACCTGGGCCTGCTGGCCCGCAGGTATGTCTGCGAGGAGGGTCGAGTCGCTTGCCGTCGCCTCGGCGTCGTTCGAGGGCTGGGCGGTGCTGCCCGAGGCAACTCCGACGACGCTTCCGACAGCGGTGACCGCGGTGGCCGAAGCCACTGCGAATCCCCGGACCGAAATCCGGCTCACACGGTTTCCTTCCAGCATCGCCCGCTTAGGTGACCCTCGCGGACGCAATCGTGCCCCTCGGCGCTGGCCTCCCAACTGCGGGGTCACGGGAGACACGGGCCCGGTGGGCAACTCCCGCTCGGGGAGCGCCGCGTGGTGCGCGGGCGGCATACGACGGCTCTATGGAGTTCTGAGGTTCCGGTGTTGCCGTACCGCTGGGGGTACAACTGTGTCGTATGCGGGGCCTGACAGGAGTGAGACTCTAGCCGTATCCCGACGCCGCAAGGCAATTCCGCGTCGCGTGTGAAAGCTCACACCTCGTTTGCCCCAGTCGTTTCCCGGAAACCTGGGCGCAGCAAGACGCCGCCCGGCTAGGCTCTTCGCCTTTGCCGGACGGCGCCAACCAGCGTGTATCCACCACCCTTTGACCAGGTGGGGACAGTCCGGATCAGATCTGCCCGTCCTCCAGCATTTCGGTCACGAGTGCCGCAATCTGGGACCTCTCCGAACGATTCAGCGTGACGTGCGCGAAGAGCGGATGGCCCTTCAACTTCTCCACGACGGCGACCACTCCGTCATACCGCCCGACGCGCAGATTGTCCCTTTGCGCCACATCGTGGGTCAGAACGACCCGCGAATTGGCGCCGATACGGGACAGAACCGTCAGCAGGACATTCCGCTCCAGGGACTGGGCCTCGTCCACGATCACGAACGCGTCGTGGAGCGAGCGGCCACGGATGTGCGTCAGCGGCAGAACCTCCAGCATGCCGCGGGCGGTGACCTCCTCGATGACCTCGCGGCTGGTGACCGCGGAGAGCGTGTCGAAGACCGCCTGGGCCCAGGGGCTCATCTTCTCGGACTCGGAGCCGGGCAGATAGCCGAGTTCCTGCCCGCCCACCGCGTACAGCGGCCGGAAGACCATCACCTTCTGGTGCTGGCGGCGTTCGAGGACGGCCTCCAGGCCCGCGCAGAGCGCGAGCGCGGACTTGCCGGTGCCGGCCCGGCCGCCCATCGACACGATCCCGATGTCCGGGTCGAGCAGCAGATCGAGCGCGATGCGCTGCTCGGCGCTGCGGCCCTTGATGCCGAACGCCTCACGGTCCCCGCGTACGAGCCGGACGTTGCCCTCGGAGGTGACACGGCCGAGGGCCTTGCCGCGCTCCGACTGGATCGTCAGGCCCGTGTGCACGGGCAGGCCGGCCGCTTCCGGGACGTACGCGTGTCCCTCCTCGAAGAGGAGGTCCACCTGCTCGCCGGGCAGGGTCAGTTCGGACATTCCGGTCCAGCCGGAAGAGCCCGTGATGGCGAGCTCGGCGCGGTACTCCTCGGCGAGGAGACCCACGGAGGACGCCTTGATCCTGAGCGGCAGGTCCTTCGAGACGACAGTGACGTCGTACCCCTCGGCCTGCAGGTTGCGGGCGACCGCGAGGATGCGGGAGTCGTTGTCCCCCAGGCGATACCCGCTGGGCAGGACGCTGGGGTCCGAGTGATTGAGCTCGACGCGTACCGTCCCGCCGAGGTCCCCGACGGGAATCGGGGAATCGAGGCGGCCGTGCCGGACCCGGAACTCGTCGAGCAGGCGCAGCGCCTGCCGGGCGAAGTAGCCGAGTTCGGGATGATGCCGCTTGGCCTCCAGCTCCGTGACCACGACGATCGGGAGCACCACTTCATGCTCGTCGAAGCGGCTCAGGGCGTTGGGGTCGGCCAGCAGGACGCTGGTGTCGAGAACATAGGTGCGCCGGTCTGGCATACGGCGCTTTGTGCTGGTCACCACGGAAGGACGTACCCCCTCGGATGAGGTCGGGGAGCGACGAAGGAGATCTGGGCCGGTCTCGGGCACCGATGCGCGGGCCGAAAACCGGCCCTCCGCTTCGTCCGTACTGACCGCACGGTCGGGCTGGTGCAAAGGGCCTCCCGGGCGGACGGCCCCGTGCCGTCCGCTGAGATCCGACACCCGTGGTTCGGGTGTCGACCTGCAAGGCTTATGCCCTCGAACGAGCCAAGCCATGCCACGGCATATGACGGCGCGTTCGTTAACTCCCGATGACGTACGTCCCCACAGGGTGCCCCGGGTGACACGGGGCACCCCGGAATTCAGCCTCCGTAACGACGGTGTCGCGCCGCGTAGTCACGCAGGGCGCGCAGGAAGTCGACCTTGCGGAAGGCGGGCCAGAAGACTTCGCAGAAGTAGTACTCGGAGTGGGCGGTCTGCCAGAGCATGAATCCGGACAGCCGCTGCTCGCCGCTGGTGCGGATCACCAGGTCCGGATCGGGCTGGGCACCGGTGTAGAGGTGCTTGCCGATGAGGTCGACGTCGACGCGGTCCGCGAGGTCCTCCATCGAGGTGCCCTTGTCGGCGGCGTCGAGGATCATCGAGCGCACGGCGTCGGCGATCTCCTGGCGGCCGCCGTAGCCGATGGCGACGTTGACGACTATCCCCTCGACATGCGCGGTGGCCTCCTCGGCCTCCTTGAGGGCCGACTGCATAGGGGAGGGCAGGATGTCGCGCGTGCCGACGTGGTGCACCCGCCAACGGCCGTCGGCGGCGAGGGTGCGGACGACGCCCTCGATGATGCCGAGCAGCGGGCCGAGTTCATCCTGCGGGCGGTCGAAGTTGTCGGTGGACAGCAGCCACAGGGTGACGACCTCGACGTCGGTCTCGGAGCACCAGCCGAGGAATTCCCCGATCTTGTCGGCTCCGGCCCGGTGGCCCTGGGCGGTGGTGGAGCCCGCCGCCTTCGCCCAACGGCGGTTGCCGTCCATGATGACGCCGATGTGTTTGGGCACCTGGTCGTGGTCGAGGTGGCCTTCCACCCTGCGTGCATAGAACCTGACCAGCAGGCGGCGCAGGTTGTCGCGCAAGGTCACGTGTTGTCAGCCCCTTTGTGCGGATCGGACAGACGCGCCCGAGCACAGTCCCTGTCCATATGGCGGTCCCCCGGGGCGAAGCCTACCGCTGTGAAACGCGAGGGCTCCCGTGGGGCCTCCGCACCCTGACATAGGTTCGCCCCCATGAACGACCCCTCTCTGTACCGGGCCGCGACGGAGCGGTACGACACGATGGAATACCGGCGCTCGGGACGCAGCGGCCTCAAGCTGCCCGCGATCTCGCTCGGCCTGTGGCACAACTTCGGCGACGACCGCTCGCTGGACTCCCAGCGCGCGATCCTGCGCCGCGCCTTCGACCTCGGCGTCACGCACTTCGACCTCGCCAACAACTACGGGCCGCCGGCCGGCTCGGCGGAGCTGAACTTCGGCAAGCTGCTGAAGGAGGACTTCACCCCCTACCGGGACGAACTGGTCATCTCGACCAAGGCGGGCTACCTCATGCACCCCGGCCCCTACGGCGAGTGGGGCTCCCGCAAGTATCTGCTGTCCTCCCTGGACGCCTCGCTGCGACGGATGGGCGTCGACCACGTCGACATCTTCTACTCGCACCGCTTCGACCCGGACACCCCGCTGGAGGAGACGATGGGCGCGCTCGCGTCCGCCGTCCAGCAGGGAAAGGCGCTGTACGTCGGTGTCTCCTCGTACACCAGCGAGCAGACGGCGGAGGCGGCCCGGATCCTCACCTCGATGGGGGTCCGTCCGCTCATCCACCAGCCCTCGTACTCGATGATCAACCGCTGGACCGAGGGGAGCGAAGCGAGAAGGGGGTTCCCCCGGGCGGAGTCCGGGGGAGGTCTGCTCGACACGCTGGAGGCGGCCGGCATGGGCTGCATCTCCTTCGCGCCGCTCGCGCAGGGCCTGCTGACGGGCAAGTACCTCCAGGGCATCCCGGAGGGCTCGCGCGCCACCCAGGGCAAGTCGCTGGACCCGGACCTGCTGAGCGACGACGTCGTACGCCGGCTGAACGGGCTGAACGACATCGCGACCCGGCGCGGTCAGTCCCTCGCCCAGCTCGCGCTCACCTGGGTGCTGCGCGACGAGCGGATGACCTCCGCCCTCATCGGCGCGTCCAGCGTGAGACAGCTGGAGGAGAACGTGGCGGCGCTGGCGGCCCCGAAGCTCACGGACGAGGAGCTGAACGAGATCGACACGTTCGCGGTGTCGACGCCGGGCACGAACATCTGGGCCGGACGCCACTGAGTCACGGAATCCCCCGCCGCGCGGGGCGGCCGGGCCCGGGGGCGCACGGGGGGCGCCCGCCGGACCGGCCGTCGCGGGCACAAAAAACGGGCCGGTCCGGGGGGGGGGGACGGACCGGCCCGCGGGGGGGTTTCCACCATAAC
>NZ_JBHWVI010000094.1:0-30559 GCF_042737005.1 Streptomyces sp. NPDC060027 | reverse complement strand
CCTGAGCCCCCCTCGGCCGACAGAAGAACGCCCCCGCCGGTGACGACCGGCGGGGGCGTTCGCCCGTACGGATGCGGACGGGCTCGTTCAGCTCACGAGGTTCAGCTCACGAAGTACGTGGGGTTCGGGAGCTTGTACGTCTTGTCGGCGTAGCCGCCTTCGAGGTCCGAGTACTGGTCGCCGAAGTTGGCGACGATGTCGTACCCGAGCGACTCGATGTGCTCGCGGGTGCCGGCCTTGTACTGCACCGTCGTGCAGTTCCAGGCGGCGGCGGTGGCGCAGTCGCTCAGGTACGCGGGCGGGTTGGCCGCGTCCTTGAGGAACATGTGCTCGGAGTCGAGGTTGACGTCGACGCCGACCTTCTTCAGGTTGTCGACCGCGGAGACGCGCTGCGACTCCTTCAGGCCCGAGTTGTAGAAGACCTCGACGCCCTTGGACTCGGCGTACGCGACGAGTTCGGGGCTGCCGAACACCGCGGGCCGGTTCGCCTGGGCGACGTAGGTGGCCCAGGAGGCCGAGTTGTAGGTGTAGTTGGTCTTCCTCTCGTAGTCGAGGGAGAGCAGCAGGGTGTCGTCGATGTCGAAGACGACCGCGGGCTTCTGGTGCCGGTGGTGGGCCTTGCGGGCCGCCTTGTCGATGTCCTTCTTCGCGGCGGCGTCGATCCGCGCGAGGTCCTTGGCGTACTGGCTGTCGGGGGACGCCTGGTACACCCCGTTACTGTCGAGCGTGGTGCCGTAGTAGGTGTCGATGTCCTTGACGAGGAGCCCGATGTTGTAGGGCTCGTGCGTCGAGTTCGCCGTCGACTGACCGGCGGTGGCGACACCGGTGCCGTACAGGGCGGCACCGGCGACGACACAGGTGGCGGCGACGGCCGCGATGCGCAGTGGCTTATGCATGACAGGAGTTCTACGCGCGTCACCCGACCGGACGCGAGACCCGTTGCCTGATCGATACCTCCTTCACAGGCAAAAATCGGGTCAAGCGACCGGGAAGCGCCGGGGCCGGACGGTCAGTTCATCGTGGCGCCGATGCTGGTGCTGCCCGTGGTCAGGAAGGTGGTGACGGGCAGAGCGCCGCCGGACTGCCGGGCGTTGTACGTGCTCGTGGCGTCCGTCGACTTGAAGGCCGGGGTGGAGATGCCGGAGTCCCCGTTGTTGCCGGCCGACGTCACCGAGGAACCCCTGGAGACCGCCGTGCCGTTGCTCACGGCGAGGTTCTTGCCGAGCTTGGCGGCACCGGTGGCGAAGTAGTAGCCGTACTCGCCGTTGGCGTAGGCGGTGGTGCGGTTGATGACGATGGCACCGGTGTTGGAGTTCTCGGTGAAGCCGTTGCCCGCGTCGTCCCAGGCGGCCGAGTTGTTGACGACATGGGCGACGACCTCGCCGTCGCCGCCCAGCTTGTAGCCGTTGCCGTCACCCGCGAAGGCCGAGTCGCTCCAGCGGTTCTTGCCGTTGCCGAAGGACCAGGTGTGTTCGACGGTGACGGGCGAGGAGAAGGACCAGAAGTCGATGCCGTCGTCGGAGTTGTTGTACAGACGCGCACCGGTGATCAGGTTGCCGGTGCCCGAGCCGAACTTCACGGCGACGCCGTCCGCGTTCTCACCGTGGTTGGCGGCGTCGTAGTTGCCGGACGAGTCGATGTTCCTCACCGTGTTGTTGACGGTGCCGTCGCCGGTCAGCGTGAAGCCGGAGTCGCCGCCGTTGATGGTCCCTGACGGCGTTCCAGGTGGTGCCGGTGCAGGACTGGCAGACGACCGCGCTGTCCGGGAGTGCGGTCCTTTCGTCGTGCTGGGCGGTCGAACGGGGGAATCACGGGCACCAGTCGCCGAGGTAGGCGGCACGGGTGTGCCACTCGGCCTCCGTGTCCGTGAGCTGGGGCCGGTTCTCCGGGACGGTGATCGCCGCGCCGGGGCCCGTGTTGCGGTACTCGGCGAAGCGCTGGCTCTGCCACGGATAGGCGGCGGACATGTTGGCGTAGGGCGCGACCGCGTCGATCCCGGCGTCCAGCCGGGTGTCGCGGACGGTCAGCATGGGGCGGGCGGTGGTGTCCGAGCCGGGCACCCAGGGGCGGGCCAGCTTGTAGTACGCGTCCGGTGCCGCGCTGCTGATCCGGCTGCGGGTGACCAGGTATCCGCGCGGGTCGGCGACGGCCGTGGAGGGCGCGAAGACGAAGCCGTACGGGGCTCCGGCCAGGTCGGTCCGGTTCAGGGTGCGGAAGTGGCAGTGCTCGAAGACCGCCGTCGCCCGCCCGAAGACGAAGTCCACGTCCCCTTCGACGTAGCAGTCCCGGTAGTACTGCCGGGCGAAGGTACCGAGGGCGATCGAGTCGGCGTACAGCGTGTCCTGGTGGCCGAGGAACCGGCACCGGTGGAACGCCGAGCGGTCGCCCTGCACCTTGATCGCCACGGCCTGGGTGCCGGTGATCCCGGGGTGGTCGGCGCGCAGCCAGTCGTTGGCGAAGGTGATCGCGCGGGCCGTGAAACCGTCGGTGCGCACGGTCGTCGTGGCGGACCCGGTGGTGCCGTAGGTGCCCGAACCGTCGGGCTTCGGTGTGCCGTTGGCGTTGTCGTACACGACGACGACATCGCGCGGGTCGCCGGAGGCGCCGATCCAGGTCATCTCGGACCCCGCGGCACCGGGCAGGCCGGTCGCCGGGTCGACCGCTCCGACCGAGACCGTCTCGCGGTACACGCCTGGCGCGATGACCAGGGTGAATCCGGCGCCGGTCGCGGCGGTCACGGCGGCCTGCACGGTGGTGTGGTCACCGAGGCCGCCGGGGTGGACGTACAGCGTCCGCGCGTCGAGCCGCGCGGACGGCGAGCCGTGGCGCCCGAACGGCGGGCGCCCGGCGGCGCGGGCGGGGGCCGCGAGCCCGAGAGCCAGTGCGGCTCCGGTGCTCGCGGCGACGAACGCCCTTCTGCTGACGGGGTGTCCGGCCATGGTCAGCAGATCTTTCCGGCGCCCGCGCGGTGGTCGACGATGCCGGGAACGGCCCTCGGCGCGTCGACCTTCGTCCGCAGGGCCGGTGTCCATCCGGCACCGGACTGGAGCGTCTCGGCGGGGATCTCCGCGTTGTGCACGGCGATCAGATCGGTCCGTACGCCGTTGACGTAGTTGTCGGCGGCGGTGAGCGGCGCCTCCTTCCACTTCTTGAGGATCAGCGCGGCGCTGACCGAGTCCGGCAGGGTGAACGCGTTGTGTTCGGCGACGAGTTGGGACTCCATGCCGATGCCGAAGCTGTAGGCGTAGGTGGCGTCGGCGACGAAGTGGTTGTTGTAGGAGTCCACTTGCCCGAAGCGGACGCGCGGTGCGCGCTCGACGAGACCGGTGAACAGGTTGTGGTGGAGGGTGACCTTCAGGTGGCCGCGGTCCACGGCGGCGGTCGCCGCGCTGTCGCTGTTGCCGATCAGGATGGTCTTGTCGTGGTCGGCGAAGACGTTCCAGGAGGCGGTCACGTGGTCGGCGCCCTTGACGATGTCGAGTTCGCCGTCGTGCTGTTCGTAGATCCGGCCGTAGTAGGTCGGCAGCGAGCTGTCCGGGTGGTCGCCGTCGGTGAACGTGTTGTGGTCGAGCCAGACGTGCGTGGCCCCGTAGACCACCGCGCTGTCGTACTCGGAGTTCCAGTTGCCGGTGTCGCCGTCGGTCGGGTCCCACTGCGGGAAGCAGTCGAGCGGGCTCTCGAAGGCGAGGTTGCGGACGATCACGTTGTCGACGTCCTTGATCTGCAGGCTCGCGCCCTTGATGCCGGCGTCGCGGCCGATGCCGACGATGGTGGTGTTGGAGGGGACGTACGCCTTCATGGCGGTGTCCTGGCGGGCGGCGGAGGCGGCGCGCAGATCCTCCTGCTCGCCGCTGACCACCTGGTCGTAGCCCCACACCGCGGGGTCGTAGTCGGCGAGGTAGCGGTCGAAGTCGTAGCCGGGCGCGGCGAAGGAGTCGCAGCCGTCGGCGTTGGCGTCGATCGTGCCCTTGACCTTGATGATCTTCGGCGCGCTGCCGTCGGCGGCGAGCGCGGCCCTGAACTCCGCCCAGGTCGTGACCGTGTGGACCTGGGCGGCCTTGGCGGCCGAGCCACCGGTGGTGCCGGTCCCGTCGGACGCCCAGCCGTCGCCCGCGGCGAGCGTCTGCCGGCCGAGGTCGCGGGACTGGGCCTGGGCGTGGATGCCGGTGACGGCGAGCACGAGGGCGGTGCAGCCGATCAGCGCGGCCGCTCTCCGCGTGGCGGTCGCGCTCAGCGCTGTGGCATGGGCATGCCATTTCTGTGTGTTCACGATGCGGCTCTCTTTCTGCTCAAGAACTCAAAGACTCAGGGGTTCGAGGGTTCGAGGGTTCGGGGTTCGGGAGTTCAGGGGTTCGGGGGTTCTGGAGCTCAGGGGTTCAGGCGGTGGGCCAGGTGATCCAGGACTCGGGTATCTCCGCGTCGAGACGGCGTACGTCCCGGGGCGTGAGCACCCGGCGGTGCAGCAGTCCGGCCACGACGAGCCGGGCCACCGCGATCGCGCCCGGTGGGTTGAAATGCGTGTTGTCCTGCTCGGTCGCGGTCCAGTTGAAGTACTTCTTCGTCTCCTCGACGCCGAGCCGCTGCCACAGGGCGATGGACAGGGCCTGGATGTCGAGAAGCGCCACGTGCTCGTCCGCGGCGAGCGCGCGCATCGACACCGGGTAGTCGCCGTGCGTCGGCACCGCGTTGCCGTCCGCGTCGAACTTCCTGCGCTCCACCGGGGTCGCGAGCACCGGCCGGGCGCCCCGGGCCCGCGCACCGTCGATGTACTGCCGCAGGCAGTCCTGGTACGTCGTCCACGGCTCGGTGTACCGCGTCGGATCGGCGGTCTTCTCGTCGTTGTGGCCGAACTGGACGAGCAGGAGGTCGCCGGGCCGGATCACCTCGAGAATCGCGCCGAGGCGCCCCTCGTCGATGAAGCTCTTCGAACTGCGGCCGTTCACCGCGTGATTGGCGACCACGATGTCCTGGCCGAGGAAGAACGGGAGCGCCATGCCCCAACCGGTCTCGGGTGCGGCGTCGGCGTACTTCTGGGCGGCGGTGGAGTCGCCGGCGATGTGCACGGTGCGCGGCCGGCGGTTCGGGCGGGCCGAGGCGGGTGCCGTCGCGGCGACGGCGAGGGGCAGGGCGGCCACGGCCGCCGAGGTGACCTGTCTGCGCGTGAGGGACACGGGCGTGTGCCTTTCGACAGAGGTTGCGACGTCGACAGGGGTGAGGGGACGCGCCCCCACGGGACGCGTGGCTGCTTCGCTGTGCGGCTCCGCCGCAGGCTGTGGGAACCACCGGCCAGGTCGGCCCGTGGCCGCAGGACTTCCCTGCGACCGCGGACCGACCCTGGACCGGCCGCGGAGCGACCCGGACCGGCCGTGGCACGGTGCGACGCGCACCACGGCCGGCCTCCGCGGGCGCAGGGGACTAGTTGTGGGCCTTCCAGTCCGCCTGGGCCTTGTTCAACTGGTCGGCCAGCGTGTCCAGGAAGTCCTTCGCGCTCATCTTGCCGAGGAGCACCTTCTGGAAGTTCGGCTCGTTGTCGGCCTTGGAGATGGTGTTCCAGTCGGGCAGGTAGTACGGCAGCTGCACGATCTTGGTACCGGTGCCGTTCAGCGCCTCGGCGGCCAGCTTGGTCGGCTCGGCCTGCTGGACCCACGCCTCCTTGGCGGCGTCGATGTTCGCCGGCACCTGGCCCGCGGACTCGTTGAACTTGGAGTTCTCCGCCGCCGAGACGGCGAACTCGATGAACTTCCAGGCGGCCGCCTTGTTCTTGCCGGACTTGAACAGGCTGAGCCCGTCGACCGGGTTGGAGATCTGTACGCGCGTGCCGTCGTCCGTCGTGGGGTTCGGGACCCCGCGGAACTTGCCGTCGCCCAGCGCCTTCAGGTGGTCCTGGTAGGAGCCGAGGTTGTGGCTCAGCATGCCGATGGTGCCGCTGTCCCACTGCGCGACCATCTTGGTGAAGTCGTTGTTGACGTCGGCGGACGGGGTGACCTTCTTGTACAGGGCGACGTACTTCTCCAGGGCCGCCACGTTCTTCGGGTCGTTGACGGTGGTCTTGTCGCCGTTCCAGAAGGAGGTGATCCCGGTCTGGCCGTACGCCGCGTCCAGCGCCGGGGCGATGGAGCCCTCGCCGCCGCGGATGGTGAAGCCGAACTTGTTCTTGCCCTTGTCGGTGAGCTTGTCGGCGGCGTCGTAGAACTTCGACCAGGTCGTCGGCGCCTCCAGGCCGGCCGACTTGAACAGGTCGGTGCGGTACCAGAGCGTGCCGTTGTTGGCGGAGGTCGGCACCTGGTACAGCGTGTCCCCGCCGCCCGCGGCCCGGCTGACGTCGAGCAGGTTCTGGCTCAGCCTGCCGTTCAGCGCGCTCTTCTCGATCCGGCTGTCCAGCGGCTCCAGCGCTCCCTGGACGGCGACCTCGGCGAGCATCGCGGTGCCCACGCCGCCGACGTCGGGCAGGCCGCCGCCCTGGATGGCGGTGTCGTACTTGGACTGGGCGCTCGCGGCCGGGATGCCGACGTACTTGACCTTGATGTCCGGGTACTTCTTCTCGAAGTCGGCGATGATCTGCTTCCAGATGTCGGTGCGGACACCGCCGTTGTTGTCCCAGAAGGTGATCTCGCCCTTGCCGGAGCCTTCGGTGCCCTTGTCCCCCGCGCTGCCGCCACCGCTGTCACCACAGGCGGTGGCGGTCAGGGCGAGCACGGAACCGAGGGCGACGGCCATGGCCGCCCGCCTGGCTCCACGGGCGCCGGTCCTGATCGGGCCGGTCCCCAGTGGGCTGATCCTCTGTGGGCTGATCCTCTGTGGGCTGATCTTCATTGGTCGGCTCTCTTCTTCTGGATCCAACGAGGTTGTGGGGTCGGTGAGTTGTTCTCGGGGATCGGCACCCGGCTGCCTCCGGAAGGGACCTGCCCTTCCCTCCGCATCCGGCAAGCGCTTGCTACGGAGGTGCGTCATTGCGGCTCCCAACAGGCGGACGAACGGCAGGAACCGACCCTCAGAGGGTCGGGGTGACACGGAAACGCGTGAACGTGGCGGCGCCGGCGTGGCCCCCGCCGGCCGGCGCCTGCGCGAACAGGCCGAGCAGGGCACCGACCCAGCGCCAGCCGGTCGCGGCGAAGACCTGCCCCGAGGGCTGCCGGCCGCCACCGACGTCGTAGGAGAAGCGGCAGCGGGCCCCCGCGCCGATCTCGATCCACAGCCGGGCCCGGCCCTCGGGCGCGGTCCGTGCCGGAGCGGCCTCGCGCTCGCTCCCGCCCGGCTCCGGGGACGCGGGGGGCGCTCCCCCGGCGACCGGCTCGGCGAACCGGTGCACGAGCCGCACCGATCCGTCCGGCTCCCGCTGGAGCCCGATCCAGCTGAACGCGTCGCCGAGCACCACGAGCCCGGCCCGCGCCCCGGGCTCCTCGCTGTCCAGGCGCAGGTCGACCCGGACGGTGGCGGCCGCACCCGGCAGCCGCTGGGTGAGGACATGGGGCCGTGCGCGCAGGTCGGACGCGTCCGTCGTGCGGACGCAGCTCAGCCGGAGTCCGTCGCCGGAGTGCTGGGTGGCCCAGCCCTCCTCGGGGTTGGCGGTCCACTGCCACTGGCGCCCGAAGCGGCCACCGGGGAAGTCGTCGTCCGTGGCGGGCGCGGACGGCGCCTGGGACGGCAGGTCCGGCTTCCGGTGTACGGCCACGGGGGCGCCCCGGTCGCCGAGCACCGGCCAGCCGTCCGCTCCCCAGCGCATCGGCTGGAGGTGGACCACCCGTCCGTAGGGTCCGCGCTGCTGGAAGTGCGCGAACCAGTCCTCGCCCGCCGCCGTGCGCACCCAGCCGCCCTGGTGCGGGCCGTTGACCCGGGTGTTCCCCTGTTCCAGGACCACCCGCTCCTCGTAGGGCCCGAAGAAGCCGCGCGAGCGGAAGGCGCCCTGCCAGCCGGTCTCGACTCCCCCGGCGGGCGCGAAGATCCAGAACCAGCCGTCGTGACGGTAGGCCTTGGGGCCTTCGAGGGTGAACCAGCCGGGAATCCGGTCGGCGTCGACGATCACCTTTCCCTCGTCGAGCAGCCCGGTGCCGTCGGGGCGCATCCGGTGTCCGGTGAGCCGGTTCTTCACGCCCGACCGGGATCTGGCCCAGGCGTGCACGAGATACGCCTCGCCGGTCTCCTCGTCCCACAGCGGGCAGGCGTCGATGAGCCCCCGGCCCTCCTTGACCAGGTGCGGCCGGGTCCAAGGGCCCCTGATCTCGGGCGCGTTGACCTGGAGGATGCCGTGGTCGGGGTCGCCCCAGAAGATCCAGAAGCGGTCGTCGTGATGGCGCAGGGAGGGCGCCCACACACCGCAGTCGGGCCGGGGGCTCCTGAACTCCCCGACGGGTTCCAGGCGTTGGAGGGCGTGCCCGACCAGCGTCCAGTTGACCAGGTCCCGGGAGTGCAGCAGGGGCAGACCGGGGGCGCGGCCGAAGCTGGAGGCGGTGAGGTAGAAGTCGTCGCCGACGCGCAGCAGGTCGGGGTCGGACCAGTCGGCGTCGAGGACCGGGTTGCGGTAGGTGCCGTCACCCAGGTCGGCGGAGGGCAGGGCCATCAGGGGCTCACCGCCTTGCGTACCAGGGCGGCCGCCCCGTCCCGGTCGAGGACGCCGTCGGCGACGACGGTGACGACCCGGCGTACGAGCGTGTCGCCCGCCTCGACGGTGAGCCGGTGCTCGTGCGCGAGGGAGGAGCCGACGCCCGGGTACTGGGCGGTGCGGACGAACCACGGGTCGCGGCGCGTGGCGCCGGTGGCCCCGGCGAAGACGAGCGTCCAGTCGGCGCCCGCGAGGGCGAGCCAGTCGGTGGGGCGTCCGTGCACCGCTTCCTCGCCCTCGGCGTCGGCGGTGAACACGCCCGGGGCGTCCGCCTCCTTGCGGGCCCGCCAGAAGAAGCCGCCGTACGCGGCGCCGGGCCGGCCGTTGGTGGCCGGACTGCCGAGGGACAGTGCGCGCGAGGTGACGTTCGTGAGGGAGAAGGTGAAGTCCAGCGCCCAGGCGGAGTCGGTGAGTTCGACGGCCGCGACCGTACGGCGTTCACGCAGCAGCTCGGCGCCGGCGGCCACCCAGCGCAGCTCCTCCACGAAGCCGTCGGGGTCGCGCAGCTGGAAGGCGGCGTGCCGCTGGGCGCCGTGGTTGTCGAGCTCGGTCGGCCCCTGGTCGCGGACGTAGGTGCGCCCGCCCCAGAAGTTGTGCCCCTCGACGTCGGGTACGGCGACACCGACGCCGAGGTGGTGTGCGTGGTCGGCGGGGCTGAGTTCGGTCACGGCCGTGCCGGCCAGGGTGGTGACGGGGTGCAGATACGGGCGCGGGGAGAGCCGGGCGGGCAGTGCGGGCCGGGTGACGTAGCGGCCGACGGGACGGCCGGTGACCCGGAGGACCAGCGACTCGGTGTTCATCGGGTGCTCACCTCGTTCGGGAGCGCCCAGGAGGCGCCCAGCTCGGAGTAGAGGGCGAGGGTGTCGGCGGCCGCCGCGACGAATCCGTCGATGCCGCGCACCACGCGACGCCGCTCGCCGGGGAGCAGCTCCCAGGTGTCCGGGGGCAGTTCGACCGGGTCGGGTGCCTGCCGGATCGCTTCGACGACCTTCATGAAGGCGCCCGTCGACTCGGGCGCCACCAGCAGTTCGGCGCCGTCCGTCAGATGCCCGACCAGGTTCTCCAGCAGGTCCGTGCGGCCGTACTCGATCTCCTCGGGGCCGCGCCCGGACCGCTGCACGAGCACCCGGTCCTGCTTGTACCAGAAGGTGATCCGGCCGCCCGTGCCGTGCACCAGGACATACGGTTCACCGGGCTGTTCGGCGCAGAGCGTCGCGGCGACCGTGATCGAGCCCCCGGTGGTCGTGATCCGCACGCACGAGGTGTCGTCGGACTCGATGGCGTTGGCGCGCAGCAGCTCGGTCCGGATGTCGGTGACGTCCTCGGCACGGGTCGAGCCGTCCAGCGCGAGGGCCGTGGCGACGACGTGGGCCAGCGGGTTCGTCAGGACCCCGTCGACGACGTCCACGCCGTTCAGCCGGCGCTTTCCCGCCCAGGGCGCGCGCCGGTAGTAGGCCTCGTCGCGCGCCCAGGCGCCCGCCCCGCCGATGCCGGTCACCCGGCCGAGCACGCCCTCGCCGATCAGCTTCCTGATGGCGGGCACGGCGTGCGAGCCGAGTGACTGGAAGCCGATCTGGCAGACCACTCCGGCCGCCGCGACCCCGTCGGCCATCCGCCGGAACTCGGCGTAGGAGGGCGCGGGCGGCTTCTCCAGGAGCAGGTGTACGCCTCGGCGCGCGGCGGTCAGCGCCAGGTCGGTGTGGGTGGGGATGGGGGTGCAGATCACCGCGACCGCGGCGCCGGTGGAGTCGAGCAGGGCCCCGAAGTCGGCGGACTGCTCGACGTGCTGCCCGCCCAGTTCCTCCGCGGTGAGCGGGGTCAGCTCGCAGACGCCGGCGAGGCGCACCAGGCCCTTGTCCTGGAGACGGCGGATGTTGTTCAGGTGCCAGCCGCCGTGGCCCCGGGCGCCCGCGAGGACGACGGGCAGCGGGAGTCCGCCGGGCGGCGTGTTCGCCGGGCGGCCCGCGGGTGTGTTCCGCGGACCGGCTCCGTGCCCGGCACGGTCGGTGGGCGAGGCGGACATCATCCCTTCACCGCCCCCGCGCTGAATCCGGTGATCAGCCATTTCTGGATGAAGGCGAAGACGACGACCACGGGGACGGCGGCGATGATGCCGCCCGCGGCGAGCGCGCCCAGGTCGACGCTGTCGGAGCTCAGCAGGGTGTTGAGGCCGACGGGGATGGTCTGCTTGCTCTGGTCGCTGAGGAACATCAGGGCGAACAGGAAGTGGTTCCAGGCGTGCACGAAGGCGAAGGAGCCGACGGCGATCAACCCGGGCCGCAGCAGCGGGAGGACGACGATCCGGAAGGCGTCGAAGCGGTTGCAGCCGTCCACCCAGGCGGCCTCCTCCAGGGAGTACGGCACGTTCCTGATGAACCCGCTGATGAGGATCATCGACAGCGGCAGCTGGAAGACCGTCTCGGCGATGACGACACTGACCAGCGAGTTGATCATGCGGAGCTCGGCGAAGATCTGGAAGAGCGGGACCAGGAGCAGCGCGCCCGGCACGAACTGCGAGCAGAGCAGCGCGAGCATGAAGCCGCGCTTGATCCTGAAGTCGAAACGGGCGAGCGCGTAGCCGCCGGCGAGGGCGACGAGCGTGGTCGTCACCAGCGTGGCGACGGCGATGAGGACGCTGTTCTGGAAGTAGGTCCCGAAGCTGCGCTCGGTCCACACCTTGTCGAAGTGCTCGAAGGTCATGGGCCAGGGGACGAGCGAGGTCGACCCGGCCGGGCGCAGCGCGAAGAGCAGGATCCAGTAGAAGGGGATCAGGGTGAAGAGCAGGTAGATGCCGAGGGGGAGGTAGATCTGCCAGCGCGGGGCCTCGTCCCAGGCGCGGCGCTGCTTCTTCCGCTCGTCCGGGCGGGGTTCGTCGGCCGGTGGGGCGGGTGCGGCCGGAGCGGCCGTCTCGGCGTCCTTGGTGATCACTTGTCCCCGCCTCCGAACTTGCTCAGTCGCAGATAGACGATCGAGCAGAACAGCAGAATCACGAACGCGACCGTGGTGAGGGCCGACGCGTAGCCGAAGTTGTGGGCGTCGACGCTGGTGTTGGCGATGTAGAGCGGGAGGGTGGTCGTCTCTCCCGCGGGCCCGCCGCCGGTCAGCGTGTAGAGCAGGTCGACGTTGTTGAACTCCCACACCGCGCGCAGCAGCGTGGAGAGGATGATCGCGTCCTTGAGGTGCGGCAGCGTGATGTGCAGGAACTGGCGGACGCGGCTCGCCCCGTCGACCTCGGCGGCCTCGTAGAGGTCCTTGGAGACGGACTGGAGATCGGCGAGGATCAGGATCGCGAAGAAGGGGACACCGCGCCACAGGTCGGCGACCACGGCCGCCGGGAAGACGGTCGAGGTGTCCGACAGCCAGCTGGTCCCGTACGAGCCGATGCCGGCGTCGGCGAGGTAACGGGTGATGCCCGTCTGGGAGTTGTAGAGCAGCACCCAGATCGCCGAGGTCAGTACCCCGGAGACGACCCACGGCGAGAAGACCAGCGCGCGGCCGGCCGCCCGCCCGACGAAGGTCTGGTTGACGATCAGCGCGAGCGCCAGACCGAGGAGCAGTTGAAGCCCCACCTCGACGACGACCCACTTGGCGCTGAAGGTCAGCGTGTCCCAGAACTGGGGGTCGTCGGTGAAGGCGTGCACGAAGTTGTCGAAGCCCGCGTAGCCGTTGCGCCACGGTTTGGTGGGGTTGTAGTTCTGCAGGCTGTAGTAGAAGACGCTGATGACGGGGTAGGCGATGAAGCCCAGCATCAGCAGCGCCGCCGGGGCGATCAGCAGATACGGAAGCCTGCGCGGGGTCGCGGAAGCACGGCGCCGCCGGGGTGGCGCGGGCGGTTTCGCCACGGCTGCGGCTTGGGCCATGACAGTTCTCCGTTCTAGCGGGTGTCGTGGAGCACGTACGTGGTCCGTAGGAAGCGCTTGCTCGATGCTCAGAGGTCGAGCGCCTCGCGTACGGTGTTCGGGGTTCTGGCCGTTCGGGACACCGGCCAGGTGGAGCGCGGCCGTGGGTCGTTCAGCCCGCGTACGGGTCCTGCACCTTGCCCGGCCGGGCCAGGAACGCGAAGTCGCAGCCGGTGTCGGCCTGGGTGATCTGCTCGTTGTAGAGCGCTCCGTAGCCGCGCTCGTACCGGACGGGCGGCGGAGTCCACTCGGCCCGCCTGCGCTCCAGCTCCGCGTCGTCCACGTTGAGCTGGAGTGACCGTGCCTCGACGTCGAGGGTGATCGTGTCCCCGCTCCGCACGAGGGCGAGCGGACCGCCGACGTACGACTCGGGCGCCACGTGCAGCACGCACGCGCCGTAACTGGTGCCGCTCATCCGGGCGTCGGAGATCCGCACCATGTCCCGGACGCCCTGCTTCAGCAGGTGGTCGGGGATGGGCAGCATCCCGTACTCGGGCATGCCCGGACCGCCCTTGGGGCCGGAGCCCCGCAGCACCAGGACGCTGTCCGCGGTGATGCCGAGCGACGGGTCGTTCATGGTCCGCTGCATCGTGCGGTAGTCGTCGAAGACGACCGCGGGACCGGTGTGCTTGAGCAGCCGCGGTTCGGCGGAGATGTGCTTGATGACGGCGCCGTCGGGACAGAGGTTGCCGCGCAGGACGGCCACTCCGCCCTCGGCCGCGACCGGGTTCTCCCGGGTCCGGATGACGTCGTCGTTGTGCACCCGGGCGCTCTCCAACTGCTCGCGCATGCTCTCGTGGGACACCGTGGGCCGGTCCAGGTGCAGCAGATCGGTGATCCGCGACAGGAACCCGGGCAGGCCGCCGGCGAAGTGGAAGTCCTCCATGAGGTACGTCCGTCCACCGGGCCGGACGTTCGCGAGCACGGGCACGGTCCGGGCGGTCCGGTCGAAGTCGTCGAGCGTGAGGGTGACTCCGGCCCGCCCGGCCATGGCGATCAGATGGATCACGGCGTTCGTCGAACCGCCGAGACCGAGCACCGTCGTCACCGCGTCCGCGAAGGCCTCCGCGGTGAGGATGTCGGACAACGTCCGGTCCTTGTGGACCAGTTCGACGATCCTGAGCCCGGCCGCGGCGGCCATCCGGTCGTGTCCGGAGTCGACGGCGGGGATGCTCGACGCGCCGGGCACGGTGACCCCGAGCGCCTCGGCGGCCGCCGTCAGCGTGGACGCGGTGCCCATCGTCATGCAGTGGCCCGGCGACCGGGCGAGCCCGCTCTCCAGCTCGGTCATCTCGCAGTCCCCGATGAGACCGGCGCGCTTGTCGTCCCAGTACTTCCACATGTCGGTGCCGGAGCCGAGGACCTCGTCGCGCCAGTGGCCCGGGAGCATCGGCCCGGCGGGCACGAAGACGGTCGGCAGATCGACCGAGGCGGCCCCCATGAGCAGCGCGGGCGTGGTCTTGTCGCAGCCGCCCATCAGCACGGCCCCGTCCACCGGATACGACCGCAGCAGTTCCTCGGTCTCCATCGCGAGGAGGTTGCGGTAGAGCATCGGGGTCGGCTTCTGGAAGGTCTCGCTCAGCGTGGACACCGGGAATTCGAGCGGGAATCCGCCCGCCTGCCACACGCCCCGCTTCACGGCCTGCGCGCGGTCGCGCAGGTGCACATGGCACGGGTTGATGTCGGACCAGGTGTTGAGGATCGCGATGACCGGCTTGCCCAGGTGCTCCTCGGGGAGGTAGCCGAGCTGCCGGGTCCGGGCCCGGTGGCTGAACGAACGGAGCCCGTCGGTGCCGTACCACTGATGGCTTCGGAGGTCCTCGGGCCGTTTCACAGCGACCATCCGGCGGCTATCGCGGCGACCTCGGAGCGCTCGCTCTCGGGCAGCGGCCTGCTCGGCGGGCGGACGTCGCGGCGGCACAGGCCGAGCGACGACAGGGCTTCCTTGACCACCGTGACGTTGTTCGCGGAGGCGTTCGCGCCGCGCAGCTCCTCGAAGCGGCGGATCTGCTCCCAGACCTTCATCGCGGCCGGGTAGTCGCCGGACCGGAGCGCCTCGATCATGTTCAGCGAGACGGCCGGAGCGACGTTCACCAGGCCCGAGGTGAAGCCGGTGGCGCCGGCCGAGAAGTACGACGGAGCATACGGCTCGGCGAGTCCGGCCACCCAGACGAACCGTTCGAGCCCGGCGTCCCGCGCGAAGGACGCGAAGCGCGCCGCGTCGGGAACGGCGTACTTCACGCCGATGACGTTCGGGCAGGCGTCCGCGAGTTCGGCCAGCCGCGAGCCCGCGAGCACCGGGTTGCGGATGTACGGCACGACGCCGAGCTCCGGCACGGACTCGGCGATGGCCCGGTGGTAGTCGACCCACCCGCTCTCCGAGACGTAGGGGTGTACGGGTTGATGGACCATCACCATCGGTGCGCCGAGCGCGCGGGCGTGCCGCGCCGAAGCCACCGCGGTCGGCACATCGTGCCCGACGCCGACGAGGACGACCGCCCGGTCGCCGGCCTCCTCGACGGTCAACTCGGTGATGAGCTGCCGCTCTTCGGGAGTGAGGGCGTAGAACTCGCCGGTGTTGCCGTTGGGGGTGAGGGTGCGGACGCCACCGTCGATCAGTCGGCGCAGCAGGGCCCGGTGGGTGTCCCGGTCGATCGTGCCGTCCTCGGCGAACGGGGTCACCGGGATCGCCACGACCTCGGCGAGAGCCGCCCGCTGGGTCTCGAACGTCGCTGTCATTCCTGTCCGTCCTCTTCCTGGCCCTGGGGGAAGGCCCGTCGCACGAACGACGCGATGTGCGCGTGCAGTGCCGCCGCCGCGCCGTCGGCGTCGCCGGCCAGGGCGAGCCTCACGATCTCCCGGTGTTCACTCGCCTCCCGCTCCCAGGAGGGATCGGCCGCCCAGGCGACCGCCGAGACGAGGGCCGCCTGGTCGCGCACCTCGTCGAGCATCCGGGCCAGCAGCGGGTTGCCGCAGGGCACGTACAGGGCGCGGTGGAACTCCCGGTTGGCCAGGGAACGTTCGGCGGTGTCGGCGGCGTCGTCGGCACGGGTGAGCGCGTCACGGGCGGCGTCGAGGGAGGCTCCGCGGCGCACCGCCCGGCGCAGCGCCTCGGGTTCGAGGAGCAGCCGTACGTCGTACACCTCGCGCGCCATGTCCGCGTCCACCATGCGCACCGTGACGCCCTTGTACTGGTTCATCACGACGAGCCCGGTGCCCGCCAGGGTCTTGAGCGCTTCGCGCACGGGTGTCTTCGACACTCCGAACTGTGCGGCGAGGTCGGTCTCGACCAGGGCCTGCCCCGGGGTCAACTGCCCGGTGAGGATGCGGTGTTTGATCCCCTCCAGCACGAACTGCGTGCGGGACGGGATCGGGGTGGGCACAGAGGTCATGCGCGCCTCTCTGGTCTCACGTCTCGGATCACGGGAACCGGGCATCGAATCGCGGACATCGATCTCGGATCTCGCATATCGCGTCTCATATATGACGTACGAAGTACGACGCGTTGAAGGTAGGAGCGTGACCGTGTTTCGTCAACGCTTCCGACAAAGGAAGTTGATGTGAAGTGCCGGGCGCGGGGCGTCAGAAGGTCCGGGTCTCGCCCTCGCGCGCGGTGGAGGTCCGGCCGCCGACGAAGACGGCCGCGGCGCGCGCGGTCGCGGACTCGCGCGTGAGCGTGGGCCCCACGTGGGTGACGAGCAACTCCCCTACGCCCGCCCTCTCCGCGACCGCTCCCGCGTCCTCGGGGGTGAGGTGCACCGGGCGTTCACTTTCGCGATGCCGGTCGACGTCGGCCTCGCAGAGGAACAGGTCGGCTCCGGTGGCGAGTTCGACGAGAGCGGGGCAGGGTCCACTGTCCCCGGAGTACGCGAGCACGCTCCCCCCGCACTCGGCGCGCAGCCCGTACGCCTCGGTGTCGTGCACGACGGCACGGGTGTCGAGCACCAGGTCGCCGACCCGGGTCTCGTGCCCGTCGTACAGGGGCCGGAGGTCGAAGACGCCGCTCAGGAACCCGGGATCACGGTGTCCGAAGAACCCCGCGAGGCGGGGTCCGAGCTCCGGCGGCCCGTAGACGGGCAGGGGCGCCGCGGGGGCGAGCCCTCCGTACGCCAGCCCGTACATCGCGGACAGCAGGTCGGCGCAGTGGTCGGCGTGCAGATGGGAGATCCAGATCGCGTCCAGCCGCGCCGGATCGGTGTGCCTCTGCAACTCGGCGAAGGTCCCGGGACCCGCGTCGACCCACACCTCGGCGCCCCCGCCGCGCAGCAGATACCCGGAGCAGGGGCGGCCGGGCCGCGGGTGGGGAGACCCGGTACCCAGCACGGTCAAGGTGAGGGCCGATCCGGGAGCGGAAACGGGGTCCGGGGCCAGGGCGGCGTCGGACGAGTGGGAGGCAGGGGCCATACGGGGAGCGTACGGAGCCCGTGACCGCCGGGGCGCCCGCCTTTCGCCGCGCACCACTCCGGTCCGCGGCCGGGACTCCAAGGTCCGGCCGGTCGTTGTCCGCGGCTCGGCTCCCCGGCGTCACGGCGACGCTCCCGCCGCCCCCGCTACGGCTTCCAGCCGGGGTCGCGGCCGCTGAGGCCGATCACGCGGTCGAGGAGGGGCGCCTCGTCGGGTACCGGGACGACGGGGCCGAAGATGCCGCCGCCCCGGGTCGGGTCCTCGGCCGCGGCGCTCAGGAACTCGTACGAGGCCTGGAGGGCGACCGGGTCGGGCTCATACCGCTGGCCGGTGGCCCGCGCGAGGTCCCAGCCGTGCACCACCAGTTCGTCGGCGGCCACGGCCGCCGCGACCGCGCCCGGGAGCGTCACTCCGCCCGCCCGGGTCATCCCGGTCCAGGCGGCCGGGTCACGCCAGGCGTCGCCGAGTTCGTCGAGCGCCTTCGGCAGGGCCTCGCGCCAGCCGGGCCCGAGGCCGGGGACGGCGGAGTCCGGGCTCGTGTCGGTCGTCGCGCCCAGGTCCTTGCGCGCGGCGTCACGGAAGGCGACGGACAGTCCGGCCAGGTGCCCCAGCATGTTGCGCACCGCGTAGTCCGGACACGGGGTCGCCCCGTCGAGCCGGTCGTCCGTGACCGCGTCCGCGAGGCGCGCCACCATCAGGGCCTGCGGCCCGAGGTCGAAAGTCTGGCCGGTCATCCGATTCTCCTCAGAACTCGTGTCCGCTGCGGAACTCGTATCCACCGCGGCACTCGTGTCCGCTGCGGAACTCGTATCCACCGCGGCACTCGTGTCCACTGCGGAACTCGTATCCACTGCTGGGTAGACCGCGCCCGCACCCGAAACTCATCGGTTCCCCGAACCGGGCCCCCCGCACCAGGGCAGCCGGACGGCCCAACACCGGGCGGCCCGCTCCTCCGTATGCAGCAGCGGCGCAGGCGGGTGGATCGCCCGGGGCCGAAGCTGGGCGTGCCCCGGCCACCGTCCGACTCGGGAGAACCCCATGCAACTGCCCCGCCGCCCCCGGCTGCGTCTGCCGCTCAGCGCGCTGCTGGCCGCCGCCTGTCTGACCGGCATCGTGTCCGCACCGGCCGACGCCGACGCCGGCTCCGCCGGCCGCGACCAGGACCGCGCGCTGCGCGAACAGCTGGAGGAGCTGGTGCGCAGCCCCGGCGGCCCGCCCGGTGTCATCGCCGTCCTGCGCCGGGAGGGCGTGTCCCGCGTCCTGCGCGCCGGAGTCGCCGACCTCGAGAGCGGACGTCCGATCCGGCCCAACGACCACACGCGGATCGCCAGCACCGCGAAGGCGTTCAGCGGCGCCGTGGCGCTGGGTCTGGTGGACCGGGGCGCGCTCTCCCTCGACGACACCATCGGCCGTCGGCTGCCGTCCCTGCCGCGGCAGTGGCACGCCGTGACGCTGCGCCAGCTGCTGAACCACACCAGCGGGCTGCCCGACTACACGACGAGTCCCGAGTTCCTGGAGATCCTCACCGCCGATCCGCGTCACCACTTCGACTCGCGCCGGCTGCTCGACTACGTGGCCGACGAGCCGCTGCTGTTCCGGCCGGGCTCGCGGTACATGTACTCGAACTCCGACAACATCGCCGTCGCGCTGATGGCCGAGGCCGCGAGCGGCAAGCGCTACGAGCAGCTGCTGCGCGGGCTCGTCTACCGGCCGCTCGGCCTGCGCGACACGAGCCTCCCGCAGGGCTACGAGCTGCCCGAGCCGTACATGCACGGCTACGACGTCCAACCGCCGAACCCCCCGGAGGACGTCAGCGAGGTGCTCAGCGCGTCGGGCGTGTGGGCGTCGGGCGGGATCGTCTCGACTCCGGCGGACCTGACCCGCTTCATCAGCGGCTACGCGGGCGGCGCCCTGATCTCCAAGGCCACCCTGCGCGAGCAGCGCCGCTGGATCGACGGGGCCTCGGAACCGGCGGGACCCGGCAAGAACAAGGCGGGAGCGGCGATCTTCCGCTACTCCACCCGCTGCGGAGTGGTCCTCGGCCACACCGGCAACTTCCCCGGCTACACCCAGCTGATCGCCGCCACCCCGGACGGCCGGCGGTCACTGACCTTCTCGCTCACCACCCAGGTGAACCAGGCGGGCAAGCCGGAACTGCTCAAGCAGCTGCGCAAGGTCGAGGAGAACTTCGTCTGCGCGCTGCTGAAGGACTGAGGGCCCCGGGGCGCGGCAGCGCCCCTGTCCGTGCGGCGAGCGGCTGAGCCCTCGTCCACCGGCGGCCCCCGGCAGCGCCCGTGTCTAAGGCGGTTGCCCGATCCCCTCGGGCCCGCCTTAGCACCACGCTCACCTGCCATGACATGGACAGTGGCGAGGGTTCTGGGCGATCGCGACGCCGGTCTGTATCTGACCGGAGTGGTCGTCTCCGGCTTCGGGTCGTCGGCGATGTGGCTGGTCTCGGGCATCTGGGTCAAGGATCTGACGGGCTCGGACGGTCTGGCGGCGCTCTGCGTCTTCGCCCTCTGGGCCCCCACGCTGATCGGCCCCGCCCTGGGCACCCTCGCCGACCGGACCCGCCGCCGGCCCCTGCTCATCGGGACGAATCTGGTCCTGGCCGCGCTCCTGCCCGTCCTGTTCACCGTGGACGGGCAGGGCCGCCTGTGGATCCTGTTCGCGGTGCTCCTGGTCTACGGCACGGCGGGAGTGGTCCAGGACGCCGCCGAGTCCGCGCTGCTGGCCGACGCGCTCGACGAGCGTCTCCTCGGCGACCTCAACGGCCTGCGCATGACGGCCGCCGAGGGCATGAAACTGGTGGCCCCGCTCGCCGGGGCGGGTCTCTACGCCGCGTACGGCGGCGCGCGGGTGGCGCTCCTGGACGCGGTGACCTTCGCGCTGGCGGCGGGGGTGTACGCGCTGATGGGAGTCCGCGAGACCCCGCCGGTCCGGACGTCCGCCGTCCTGGGCGGCGAACGGCCGCGTGGTGGTGCACGGCGAGCGGAAGGCCGTGCCCGCGGCGGCCGCCGCCGAAGCCGCCCGGACGCCGGGAGCCTGCGCACCCGCACCGCGGAAGGCGTCCGCCATCTCCGGCGGAACCCCCGGCTCCGGGTCCTGGTCCTCGCCGGCGGTACGACCATGCTCCTCGCGGGGATCAACGGCGCGACGGTCTACGCCGTGGCCGAGGGGCTGTGCCACTCCCCCACGTACGTCGGTGTCCTCTACGTCGCGCAGGGCGCCGGTTCGGTCGCCGTCGGGCTGGTGTCCGGGCCGCTGCTGCGGCGGCTCGGCGAACAGCGCTTCACCGCCTGCGGGATCGCCCTCACCGCCGTCGCGGTAGTCCTCCGGGCCGTTCCGGACGATGCGGTGGTCCTCGCGGCCGGCGTGGCCGTGGGGATCGGGCTGCCCTGCCCGCTCATCGCCGCGTTCACCGCGGTCCAGCGGGAGACACCGGCCCACCTGCTGGGCCGGGTCTCCGCCACCTCGAACACACTTCTGTACGCCCCGAACGCCATCGGCCTGGCCCTCGGGGCGGGTCTGGTCGAACTCGTCGACCATCGCGTCCTGCTCCCCGCGCTGGGCCTGATCCGGCTGGTGACCCTGGGCCCGCTGCTCCGGGCCGCCCCTGCCCCGGTGGCGGAGAGCGCGCGACGGGAACTCCGCTAGCCGAGCCCCGCCAGCACCTCCCGCACCGTCTCCAGGTCCCGCTCCGAGGCCAACCCGGCGTGATACAGCCGCAGTTCCGTCGCCCCCAGCCCGACCGCGTGCGCCGCGTCCGCCGCCAGGGTCTCCGGACGGCCCCCCATCCCCGACACCACGGTGAAGTTGGCGGCCAGGACCCGCCCCTTCGGGCCCGCCTCCGCGAACGGGGTCAGCGACCCGGCGCCCGCGGTGCACGGCACGACCACCCCGTCGGCCACGGACAGGATGTGCCGGGGGTCGACCCCGGCGTTGGCGCCGCAGTGGTAGGACACCGGATCGGCGTGCAGGAGCACCTGGAAGCCGGCCGGCGCGGCGGCGCGGACCGCCGAGACCACCTCTTCCTGGAGCGACCGGGCCACCCCGTCACGCCACACCCGGGTGGCCCCGGCGGTCTCCGCCCCGAGCAGCTTCTCGACACCGGTCCAGCCCCCGTCCGAAGGCGCCCCCCGCCACACCGGCTCCAGCGCCCCGCGCACGGCGGCCGCGAGCTCCCCCGCGTCGAGGCCCTGGCTCCCGTACCCCTGCCCGCACACGGCGCAGAAGCAGAGCGACATCAGGTACTGCCCGGCGTCTCCGAGCGCCACCCCGCCGATCTTGTCGTGGGCGTGCAGATGGGCGAGTCCGTACCAGCCGAGCGACTCCAGTTCCGTGCCGGCCGCCCCGGGCCGGACCGCGGCCTCCGCCGCGAGTTCGGCGAGGTAGGCGCGGGTGGCGGGCTGGGCCACGCAGGGGGCCCAGGGATAGCGGTCCCCGTAGGCGTTGACGACGGAGGTCGACGGATGTTCCTCCCCCATACGGGAGTTGTGTGCGAGCACCACCCAGGTGTGGACGTCGAGACCGGCCCCGGCGAGCGAGGCGGCGGCCTCACCGTACGCGTCGCCCGGCCCCCAGTCCCCCGCCGGGTAGGGGCGAAGGGCGCGCCCCCGCCAGCGTGCCTCGTCCACCGGGTAGAGCACGGCGGCGTGCGTGGCCGTCACGATCCGGTGCCGGGGGTGGCGGGGCGTCGCCGCACGGGTGGAGTGGTACGCGGACGCGAGCGTCACCTGGCGTACGCCGAGCGCGGCCGTCCTGGACGCGGCCTCCGGGTCCCCGTTGACGTCCCAGGGGTACAGGAACGCGGACGTCGTCACTTGTCCTCCTCCAGGAGCGCGTACCCGCGGTCGATGAGCTGCGCGAGCTGCTTGAGGTGGTCCTCGGCCGGTTCGTTCAGCGGCGGCCGCACCTCGCCCACGTCCAGTCCGCGCAGCCGGACGCCCGCCTTGACGAGGGCGACCGCGTAACCGCGTCCCTGCGCCCGCAGGTCGACGAAGGGCCGGTAGAAGCCGTCCAGCAGCCGGTTCACCGTCGCGTCGTCCCCGGTGTTCAGCGCCCGGTGGAAGGCGAGCGCGATCTCGGGGGCGAAGCAGAAGACCGCCGAGGAGTAGAGCGTGATGCCCACGCCCCGGTAGGCGAGTCCGGTCAGTTCGGCCGTCGGCAGGCCGTTGAAGTAGAGGAAGCCGCCGGGTACCTCGCTGCGTACGGCGCTCACGATCCGCTGCATCAGGTCCAGGTCGCCGAGCCCGTCCTTGAAGCCGATGATCCCCTCGGTGCGCGCGAGTTCGATCACGCTCTCGGGGGTGAAGACCGCGTTGTCCCGCTGGTAGACGATGACGTCCAGGGAGGTGGCGGCGGCGATCTCCCGGTAGTGCCGCAGCAGACCCTCCTGCCCGGCCACCACGAGATACGGCGGCATGGCGAGCAGTCCGTCGGCCCCGGCTGCCTCCGCGAGACGTGCGTAGCGCACGGCGAGGGCGGTCCCGTATCCGGCGCCCGCGACCACCGGCACCCGTCCCGCGGTCGCCTCCACGGCCGCCCGCACACACGCCTCGAACTCCTCGGGTGTGAGCGCGTGGAACTCGCCGGTGCCGCAGCACGCGAAGACGGCCGCGGCTCCGGCCTCGACGCCGCGCCGCACATGCTCCCGGTAGACGGCGAGATCGACGGAGCCGTCGGGGCCGTACGCGGTGACGGGGAAGAACAGCGGCCCGCTGGGGATGCTCAGCCGAGCGGCAAGAGGGGCTGACGTCACGGACTCTCCCTTGAAAGGTGCCCACCGAGTGCATGTTTCTGATCCACGTCTATATTTCTGAACACGCCCACGCTAAGCCGCCACCTCGGGGCCGGTCAAGCACACAAACCCGCAACACGGAGGCGGATTTCACCCCTCCGCGCGACACTTGACGCAGCGCATCAGCGATCCTTAGCGTGTCCATGGATGTGAATTCCGTACACGCATACGGCCGCCTGGCGGAGCTCCCGCCATGGCGCATCGGCCCGCACCGAGGAGACCTCCGCATGCCCGCACCCCGCACCGTTCTGCTCACCGGCGCCGCCGGCGGACTCGGCACCCTGATGCGCGGGCTGCTGCCGCGGTACGGCTACGAGCTGCGCCTGCTCGACGTGCTCCCGGTCGAGGGCGAGCCCGACGCGATCACCGCGGACCTCGCCGACCGGGCGGCGCTGCGCGAGGCCGTGCGGGGCGTCGACGCGATCATCCACCTCGCGGGCATCTCGCTGGAAGCCTCCTTCGACAAGATCCTCAAGGCGAACATCGAGGGAACGTACAACCTGTACGAGGCGGCGCGCGACGAGGGCGTGCCCCGTGTCGTCTTCGCCTCCTCCAATCACGCGGTGGGCTTCACCCCGCGCCCGCAGGGCGACGATCCCCTGATCCCGATCGACACCCCGCGCCGCCCCGACACCTTCTACGGCCTGTCCAAGTCCTTCGGCGAGGACCTGGCGCAGTTCTACTGGGACAAGCACGGCATGGAGACCGTCTCGGTGCGCATCGGATCCTGCTTCGCGGAGCCCACCAGCGTCCGCATGCTCTCGGTCTGGATGAGCCCCGAGGACGGCGCCCGCCTCTTCCACGCGGCCCTGACCGCCGACGGCGTGGGGCACACGGTCGTCCACGGCTCGTCCGCCAACACCCGCCTGTGGTGGGACCTCTCGACCGCGCGGGCCCTCGGCTACGAACCGCGCGACGACTCCGAGCCGTACGCCGAGAAGCTCATCGCCGAGCAGGGCGACCTCGACCCCGACAACCCGGACCACGCCCACCTCGGCGGCCACTTCACGACACACCCGCCGATCTGGCCGTACTGACGCGGCGGCGGGAAGCGGGACGGCGGGCGGGCACCGAACGGGCCCGCCCGCTCCCGTGTTCGGGCACGGGCCCTGCCCGATCTCCCCTCCCCACCCGCTCCGCCCCAGGTCCGCCGCGGACAGCCACGGCGCCGAACGGGCACAGCCGGGCAGCATCGGGCATGCAACAGGCCTGGTCAGTGGCCGACACCCGCTGTAGAACTTCCCTCAAGGGCTCCACAGGGCCCGAACGGGCAGTGCGCGACGGAGCGCGAGAGAGCGGGTGACGGCGATGACGGCGATGACGGCGGAAGAACGGCAGCGCGAGATCGTCCGCGCCGCGCGCCGCACGGGCTCGGTCGACGTCACCCGACTCGCCGGCGAACTGGGCGTCGCCAAGGAGACCGTACGGCGCGATCTGCGCACCCTGGAGGACCACGGCCTGGTGCGCCGCACCCACGGCGGCGCCTACCCCGTGGAGAGCGCCGGTTTCGAGACGACGCTCGCCTTCCGGACCACGAGCCATGTGCCCGAGAAGCGCCGTATCGCCGCCGCCGCGGCCGAGTTGACCGGGGACGCCGAAACGGTCTTCGTCGACGAGGGGTTCACCCCGCAGCTCATCGCCGAAGCACTGCCCAGGGACCGGCCGCTGACCGTGGTCACCGCCTCCCTCGCCACGGCCGGAGCGCTCGCCGAGGCCGAGAACACCAGCGTCCTGCTGCTCGGCGGCCGGGTCCGCCCCGGCACGCTCGCGACCGTCGACCACTGGACGACGAAGATGCTCGCCGGCTTCGTCATCGACCTGGCGTTCATCGGCGCCAACGGCATCTCCCGCGAGCACGGCCTCACCACCCCCGACCCGGCGGTCAGCGAGGTCAAGGCACAGGCGATCAGGGCCTCCCGGCGCACGGTCTTCGCCGGTGTGCACACCAAGTTCGGCGCCGTCAGCTTCTGCCGGTTCGCCGACATCAGCGCCCTGGAGGCGATCGTCACGAGCACGCTGCTCCCGGCGTCCGAGGCACACCGCTACTCGCTGCGGGGCCCCCAGGTCATCCGCGTCTGAAACCCGACCCACTTCCCGCTCCACCCCATGTGAAGGACCGATTCACCCACTCCGGGGCACCCCCATGCCTCGCGCCGCCCCTTGTCCCCCCATTCCTCCAGGAGTGATCCATGCGAACCCCGAGCCGACGGAGGCCGCGCGCACTGCTCGCCGCGGCCGCCGCAGGGACGCTGCTCACCCCGCTCCTCTCCGGCTGCTGGACCGGAGCGGGCGGGACGGGCTCCGGCGGGAACTCCATCAACGTCCTGATGGTGAACAACCCGCAGATGGTCGAACTGCAGAAACTCACCAAGGCCCACTTCACCCGAGAGACCGGCATCAAGGTGAACTTCACCGTCCTGCCGGAGAACGACGTCCGCGACAAGATCAGCCAGGACTTCGCCAACCAAGCCGGCCAGTACGACGTCGCCACCCTGTCCAACTACGAGATACCGATCTACGCCCGCAACGGCTGGCTGCACGAGCTGGACTCGTACGTCGCCCAGGACAGCGCGTACGACGAGCAGGACATCCTGGGGCCCATGCGGCAGTCGCTGACCGCCGACGACGGGAAGCTCTACGGGCAGCCGTTCTACGGCGAATCGTCGTTCCTGATGTACCGCAAGGACGTGTTCGCCGCGAAGGGCCTGAAGATGCCCGCGCACCCCACCTGGCAGCAGGTCGGCGACCTCGCCGCCCGGGCGGACGGCGCCGAGTCCGGCATGAAGGGCATCTGCCTGCGCGGACTGCCCGGCTGGGGCGAGGTCATGGCCCCGCTCACCACCGTGGTGAACACCTTCGGCGGCACCTGGTTCGACAAGGACTGGAAAGCACGCCTGGACTCCCCCGAGTTCGAGAAGGCGACCAGGTTCTACGTGAACCTCGTGCGCGAGCACGGCGAGTCCGGCGCGGCCCAGTCCGGCTTCGCCGAGTGCCTCAACAACATGACCCAGGGGAAGACGGCCATGTGGTACGACGCCACCTCCGCCGCGGGCCTGCTGGAGGCCGAGGACTCCCCGGTCAAGGGCAAGCTCGGCTACGTACCCGCCCCGGTCGAGAAGACCGGGTCCTCCGGCTGGCTCTACACCTGGGCCTGGGGACTCCAGAAGGCCTCGCACAACTCGGACAAGGCCTGGAAGTTCATCTCCTGGGCCTCCGGCAAGGGGTACGAGCAACTGGTCGGGGGCACCACCGGCTGGTCGAACGTCCCCGCGGGCAAACGCGCCTCGACGTACACCAACCCCGCCTACCGCGAGGAGGCCGGGGCCTTCCAGGACATGACCCGCGAGGCCATCGAGGGCGCCCGGCCCCGTGACCCCGGCGTCCAGCCGCGCCCCGCGCCCGGCATCCAGTTCGTCGGCATCCCCGAGTTCACCGACCTCGGCACCAAGGTCTCGCAGGAGATCAGCGCGGCCATCGCCGGACGCCAGTCCGTCGACGCGGCGCTGAGCAAGTCCCAGAAACTCGCCGAGAAGATCTCCAAGGAGTACGAGGGACGATGACCGCCACGACCACGGCCCGCGTGGCCGCTCCTCCCGTACACACCCTTCGGCAGCCGTCCGCCCGGCTGCGCGCCTGGGCCCGACGCGGCCCCCTGCTCCCGGCCCTGATCTTCATGATCGCGGTGACCCAACTGCCCTTCGTGGCCACGCTGGTGATCTCGTTCTTCGACTGGAACGCCCTCTACCCGAAGGCCCGCCACTTCACCGGCCTCGGCAACTACACGGACGTGCTGACCGACGCCGACCTGCGGCACTCCGTGTGGACGACGATCCTGCTCACCGTCACCGTGGTCCTGGTCGGTCTGGTCCTCGGCCTGGTCCTGGCCCTGCTCCTGGACCGGAGGTTCCGGGGGCGCGGCATCGTCCGCACCCTGCTGATCGCACCGTTCCTGGTGGTCCCCGTCGCCGCGGCCCTCCTCTGGAAGCACGTGCTCTGCAACCCTGAATACGGCCTGCTCAACGGGCTGTTGCACTACGTCGGCGGACCTCAGCCCGACTGGATCTCCACCACCCCGCTGCTCGCGGTCGAGGCATCCCTGGTCTGGCAGTGGACGCCGTTCATGATGCTGATCCTGCTCGCCGGCCTGCAGAGCCGTGACCACCAGCAGATCGAGGCGGCCCGGGTGGACGGCGCCAACGACTGGCAGGTCTTCCGCCACCTCACCCTCCCCCACCTGCGCCGCTACCTCGAACTGGGCGCCCTGCTGGGCTCGATCTACATCGTCCAGAACTTCGACGCGGTCTTCACCCTCACCTCCGGCGGCCTGGGCACCGCCAACCTGCCCTACACCGTCTACCAGAGCTTCTACCAGGCCCACGAGAACGGCCTCGCCTCCGCCGCGGGCGTCCTGGTGGTCATCGGCTCGATCGGCATCGCGACCTTCGCCCTGCGCGTGGTGTCGTCCCTGTTCCGCGAGGAGGTGTCCCGCTGATGAGCGCGACCGCGACACACACCCGCCCCCGCCGCGCCAAAGGAGCCGGCCTGGGCCTGGCGGCCTGGGTGCTGGGCGTCGTGTTCTTCCTGCCCATTGCCTGGATGGCGCTGACGTCCTTCCACTCGGAGTCGGACGCCGCGAAGAACCCTCCGTCCTTCGGCGCGGCCCTGACCCTCGACGGCTACCGGGAGTTCTTCGGCACCGGCGGCGGCGCGAGCCCCTGGCCCGCGCTGATCAACTCCGCCGTGGCGTCGGTGGCTTCCACCCTCCTCGTCCTGCTGCTGGCCCTCCCGGCGGCGTACGCGCTCTCGATCCGCCCGGTGAAGAAGTGGACGGACGTCCTGTTCTTCTTCCTGTCGACGAAGATGCTGCCGGTGGTGGCGGGCCTCCTCCCGATCTACCTCTTCGCCAAGAACACCGGCATGCTCGACAACATCTGGCTGCTGGTCGTGCTCTACACCTCCATGAACCTGCCGATCGCGGTGTGGATGATGCAGTCGTTCCTCGCCGAGGTCCCGGTCGCGGTGATCGAGGCCGCGCAGATCGACGGCGCGCGGCTGCCGACCGTGCTGGCCCGCGTCGTGGCCCCCATCGCCCTCCCCGGTATCGCGGCGACGGCCCTGATCTGCTTCATCTTCAGCTGGAACGAGCTGCTGTTCGCCCGGGTGCTCACGGGTGTGGTCGCCGAGACCGCCCCCGTCTTCCTGACCGGATTCATCACCAGTCAGGGCCTGTTCCTGGCGAAGGTGTGCGCCGCGTCGCTCGTCGTCTCCCTGCCGGTGCTCGCCGCGGGGTTCGCCGCCCAGGACAAGCTGGTCCAGGGCCTGTCGTTGGGAGCCGTGAAATGAAGGCCGCAGTCATCGAGTCCGTCGGCCGCGCCGTCGTCGCCGAGGTCCCGGACCCGACGCCGGGCCCCCGCGAGGTCGTGGTCGAGGTCGCCGCCTGCGGCCTGTGCGGCACCGATCTACACATCCTCCAGGGCGAGTTCGCGCCGAAGCTGCCGATCGTGCCGGGCCACGAGTTCGCGGGCGAGGTGGTCGGCGTCGGCAGCCGGGTCACGGAGCTCGCGGTCGGCGACCGGGTCGCCGTCGACCCGTCCCTGTACTGCAACGAGTGCCGGTACTGCCGTACGGGCCACAACAACCTCTGCGAACGGTGGGCCGCGATCGGCGTGACCACCGCGGGCGGCGCCGCCCAGTACGCCACCGCCCCCGTCGCCAACTGCGTGAAGCTCCCCGAGCACGTCGGCACCCAGGACGCGGCCCTGATCGAACCGCTGTCCTGCGCCGTCCGCGGCTATGACGTCCTGCGGTCCCGGCTCGGCGCCCATGTCCTGGTCTACGGCTCCGGAACGATGGGCCTGATGATGCTGGAGCTCGCCAAGCGCACCGGCGCGGCGAGCGTGGACGTCGTCGACGTGAACCCCGAGCGGCTGGCCACGGCCCGGCTGCTCGGCGTCTCCGCGTCGGCGGCGAACGCCGACGAACTGGACCGCCCCCAGGGCTGGGACGTGGTCGTGGACGCGACGGGCAACGCGGCGGCGATCCAGGACGGCCTGGAGCGGGTGGCCAAGGCGGGCACCTTCCTCCAGTTCGGCGTGGCCGACTACGCGACCCGGGTCACCATCGACCCGTACCGCGTCTACAACCAGGAGATCACCATCACCGGCTCGATGGCCGTCCTGCACAGCTTCGAACGCGCGGCGGAACTCTTCGCCGCGGGCGTCCTCGACCCGTCGGTCTTCATCAGCGACCGCCTCCCGCTGGCCGGCTATCCACAGGCGCTGGAACAGTTCGCCTCAGGCGTGGGAAGGAAGATCGTCGTCGTGCCCTAGCGGCCGGCCCGAGCAGCGGGGGCGGAAGATCATACGCCCCCGCAACTCACCCTTGGGTAAGGGAACGGTAAAGCACCTTTGCTCGTTACCCCAGTCATGACAGCTATGACCCCCGGCTCGAACATCCCTCTCCCCGTCTCCCGCGTGACGGTGGACGTCACCGCCCCGGTGCGGCTCGACGTGTCGAGCCTGCTGCTCACCGCCGACGGCAAGGTGCGCTCCGACGAGGACTTCATCTTCTACAACCAGCCCACCGGCCCCGGCGTGGCGTACCGCTCCGGCGGCGGCGCGGCACCGGACGCGATCACGGTCGACACGACCGCGGTTCCCCCGGGCATCGAGAAGATCGTCGTCACCGCGAGCCCCGACGCCGCGGGCCAGTCGTTCCAGGGCATCGAACCCACCGCGACGATCCGCAACGCGGACGACAACACGGTCCTGGCCACCTTCACCCCTCCCCAGCTCGGCACCGAGACGGCCCTGGTGATCGTCGAGGTCTACCTCCGCAACGGCGTCTGGAAGGCCCGCGCGGTCGGACAGGGCTACGCGAACGGCCTGGCGGGCATCGCCACCGACTTCGGCGTGAGCGTGGAGGAGCCGGCCCCGGCCGCCCAGCCGGCGGCCCCCGCCGCGCAGCCCCCGGTCACACCGCCGGCCCCGGCCGCGGACCCCCGCCTCACCGCCCCGCCGGCCCCGGCCGCTCCCCCGGCGCCCCCGGCGCCCCCCGCCGCCACCGGCAAGATCAACCTCGACAAGGGCCGGGTCAGCCTCCAGAAGAACCAGACGGTCTCCCTGGTCAAGGGCGGCAGCCCGTTCCTCGCCAAGGTCCAGATGGGCCTCGGCTGGGAGCCCGCGTTCCGCGGCAAGGACATCGACCTGGACGCCTCGGTCATCGCGTACGGCCCGCAGCGCAACCACATCGACAGCTGCTACTTCGGCAAGCTCTCCATCGTGAACGGCGCCATCAAGCACTCCGGCGACAACCTCACGGGCGAGGGCGGCGGGGACGACGAGGTGATCACCGTCGACCTGGGCCGCCTCCCCCAGGAGGTCACCGGTCTCGTCTTCACGGTCAACTCCTTCTCCGGCCAGAAGTTCACCGAGGTGGCCAAGGCCTACTGCCGCCTCCTCGACGCCGCCACCGGCGAGGAACTGGTCCGCTTCGACCTCACCAACGCCGAGGCCCAGACGGGCGTCATGATGGCCAAGCTGATCAAGCAGTTCTCCGGCGAATGGGAAATGACGGCCATGGGCGACTTCGTCAAGTCCCGCACAGTCCGAGGCATGGTGAAGCCGGCGGCCCAGTCCCTCTGACGGCCCCGCCCGGGGCTGAAAAAGGGAAAACGCGCCCGCAGCCGAAATGCGGCCGGAGGGGCCGTGCCGGTACATCCCTGATGTCCGTCGCTTACGTTCGGATCGAGCAGCGGCTCCCGTCAGAACTCACGTCTGATCCAGCGGCGACGGACTGGGATGTACCGGCACGGCCCCGACCCCCCCCCCCCGCCCCCCCCCCCCCCCCCCCCCCCCC
>NZ_JBHWVI010000093.1:0-30603 GCF_042737005.1 Streptomyces sp. NPDC060027 | reverse complement strand
CAGACCGTCAGCAGTGCCCTCGCCACCTGCGGGAACTCTCCCTTCGGGTGATCGCGGAAGAGCGGCTCGGTACCGAACAGCACGGCGCGCGGCCCCGAGACCACCGAGGCCCGGCCGCCGGCCGCCGTCGGCCCGCCCGATCCGTCGTCCAGCGGCCGCCAGTGCCCGGAGACCAGCGGATCGCCGGTCGCGTACGACTGCTCGACCCGGACCCCGGGGCCCGGGTCGGTGAACCAGACGGGCGCGTAGACGAAGCTGTGGTCGGGGGCGCCCGCCGTCACGGAACCGCCCGAATTCACCACGCGCACCACGCCGTTGGCGTCCTGGTTGCCCTCCACCGGCCGCACGTCGAGCAGTCCGGCGGCCGCGTTGAGCGCCGCACCCGTGGCACCGCGTCCGACGAGGCCGTGCGTGCCCAGGAAGGTGTCGAGAGCGGATCGCGCGGCCGGCGTCAGGGCCGCGTGGTCCAGCCCCGACGACACGAACAGCACGTCCACCGCCGACCAGTCGAAGCCCGCGTCGAGGCTCGCCGTCGACACCGGGACCACGTCGAAGTTCATCTCGCGGAGCGCGAAGAGCTCGCCGGGCGTGACGGCGGCGGCGACGCGGACACGCCGCAGCGGGACGCCCCGCGCCGCCGCCGAGCCGGAGGAGGCGCCGCGCGCCGCCTTCGCCGCGTCGAAGGAGACGTCGTACGCGCGGGCGGCCTCGACCGCCTTGGCACGGGCCGACGCCGGCACGACCACCCCGCCGTCACCGTCCTGCCGTACCGGAACACCCTGCTTCAGAAGGGAGTTGAGAGCGGCGACCTCCTGCGGTGTGCCGAGCCGGAGCCGCAGGTCGCCGCGTGGGGCGACCCGTCCGGCGCGCGGCGCCGCGTCGACCGCGCGCAGCGGGAGGGCCGACAGGCCCCCGCTCTCCACCCGCTCGACCGTCGCGCCCCACAGACGGCCGAGGCTCCAGCCCGAGATGTCGTACATCGTCGAGACCTTGTCGCTGATGTCCCGCCCGTCCGCGAGGATGACATTGGCCAGGCCGCGCTTGGGCTGACGCAGATCGACGACGAAGGAGCCCTTCGGGTACGAGCGTCCCGCGAGCCGGAAACCGTGCGCGGCGCGGGTGACCCGCACGTCATTGGCGATCAGGTGGTCCACCAGACGCGCGGCGGCGGCGCCCGAACGCTGGGCCGCGCCCGCCGGAATGACGTACGCGCTCGGGAAGTCGGCCGTGTAGACGTCCTCGGGGCCGATGCCCGGGACGCCGGGGACCGTCTCGGCGGAGACCGGTACCTGCGCGGCACCGGTCGCGCCCCGCCGGAAGACCTCGATCTGGTCGGCGATGAGCGAAGTCCGGTGCGACCGGGCGAAGTCGAGCGAGGCACGCAGCGCGGCGCCCGCGACATCGACGTTGATCGCCGAGCGGCGCCTCAGCTCGGCCACCGGCAGGGTGTCGTACGCCGTGCCGTTCACGTTCATCGGGATCTCGACGGTGTGCGCGGCGACCGTGCCGTGGAAGGCCGCGTACTGCGGGGTGAAGATCGGCGGCCAGTCGTCCCAGCCCTCCTGCTGGTCGCGGAAGGGGATCTGGGCGGGCTCCACACCGTCGGCGGCGGGGGTGTACCCGAGGCCGTTGACGGCGGCCTCCATGCCGAGGGCGTTGGCGTAGGTGTTCTTGAGGAAGAGGTCGTACTCGTAGTTCTCGCCGTGCGGCGGGGTCGTCGGCTCGATGAGTGTGCCGTTGACGTAGCCGTGCAGATCGAGCATGACGGCCGGCTGCTTGTCGATCGCGATCTGCCGCATCGCGCGCGCCTCGGGCTGCGAGGCGGTGATGAGGTCCCGGTTCAGGTCGAAGCCGTTCGCGTTGGCGCGGGTGCCCGCGATCCGGCCGTCCGGGTTCGCGGTGATGTTGAAGTAGATCCGGCTGTGGGCGAGCAGGTCCTTCGTCCTCGCGTCCGTGTCCGTGGCGAGGTGCTCGATGAGCGAGAGGGCGGCGTCCGTTCCCTCCCACTCGTTGCCGTGGATGTTGCTGTTGAAGAAGACCGGCGTCTTGTAACCGCTCTTGACCGCGGGGTCCCCGGCGGCGGCGCCGGGCGCGTTCTCGATGAGCTCGCGCATCCGCTCCTGGGCGCGGGTCCGGGCGGCGGACTCCGGGGCGGTGACCGTGACGAGGAACAGACGGTGGCCGCCCGCGGACCGCCCCGCGACCTCGACGCTCACCCGGTCGCCCAGCCGCTGCAGGGCGTTCAGCTTCGGCGCGATGGCGTGGTACGGGGTGAGGCCGAGCTTGATGGACTTGTCGGCGAGGTTCACCGGGTCGGGGGTGAGGACCTGTTGGCGGGGGTAACCGCGGGTGCTCGCCGACAGGTCGGTGACGGGGGCGGTGAGCGCGGCGCGGGCGGCGCTCGCGGGCGCCCGGGCGGCGCTGTCGGCCGCGGCGGCGCCCTCGCGGACCGGTGGCCTGCGATCGGCGGTGGCGCTGGTCGGGGCGAGCACCAGCGAGCCGGCCGCGACCGCGGCGACGGCGGCGAGCAGGGCGGGTCTCGGCAGGGGGCGGCGAGACTTCGGTAAGCGCATGCGTCGTACCTCCGGGGCAGGGGTTTCCTGAGGGCGTGCCGGCGGCTTCCCGAGGCCGGTCCGTGGCCCGCACGGACCGGCTCGGGTCGGTACGGCGAGGTGTACCTGTTCGACTCTCGCGCAACAAGAGCGCCTTCCCGTCACAACAGCCCTCACGTCCGCCCCGACGGCCGTCATGGATGCCCCGGACGGCGCATCACCGGGGGGCCGGAGCGGGCATGCTGAGTGCGGCACCCGGCCCGATCCGCCGGACAGGACCCGGCGGCGACACGTGTGGCGAGGAGAGCCCATGTCCCCGATTCCGTCGCTCCCCAGCAGGGGGGACGTGCTGCGCATGGTGCGCACCACGACCGAGATTACCGGCCAACTCCTCGACACGGCGGGGAACATCACCAGAATCGCCGTCAACACCCTCGACCCCCGGGACGGCTCCGGGACCGAGGCGCTGCGCGTCCTGCGTGAGACGACGGCCGAACTGGCCGAGGCGAGCGCCTCCCCGCAGGCGCAGGAGGCCTTCTACAAGATCGTCGACACGCTGACCCGGCTCGGTACGAGCGGGGCGCCGCTCGCCGTGCACCCCGTGAGTGAACCCGCCCAGGCGCTGCTCGCCGCGATCGGCGACAGCCTGCTGCCGGTCCTCGACGCGGTGGAACCCGCGGTTCAGGAGGCCGTGGTCGCGCTCGGCGAGCTCGTCGAGGCCACCTCGCCGCTGCTGCCCGCGGCGGCCGGCGTCGCCGCGGGGGCCCTGCTCGCGCTCACTCCGGTGCTCCGGGCGGCGGCGGGCGTCCTGCGTGACTCCTCGCCCGAACTCCAGCGCGTCGCCGACGCGTTGACGGCCGCGCTGGCTCCCCTGCTGCCCCTCCAGGTGGCCCTGGCCGAGCGGGCGGCCGCCGCGGGGGCCGGTGTCGTCCGGGCCGGACTTCCCCCGCTCGCCGACCTCGCCGAGGCCACTGCCGCCGCCGCGACGGCGGCGCGCCCGCTTCTGGTCGCGAGCGAGGAGTTCCTCGTCGCCGGCCTCGAACAGCTCCAGCCCGTGATGCTGAGTTCCGCCCGGCGCGCCGGCCGCGTCGCCCGGGCCGCCGCGGTCCGCGTCACCGCCGCGATGGCGCCCGCGGCGGATCAGGGGGTGGTGGTCGGCGTCACCGTCGCCTAGCACCGCCTCGACCGTGCGGCGCGTCACCGGGGCCGGTGACGGGCCCGTCCCCACTGCGCGGACCTGCACTACCCAGCGGACGATCACCACACCCCGGCACCGCCTCCGCCCGGTACCGCTTCCGTCCTTGCCGCCCGGTGCCGAGACCGTCCCCACCGCCCGGTGCCGAGACCGTCCCCACCGCCCGGTGCCGAGACCGTCCCCACCGCCCGGCGCGAGAACGTCCCGACCGCCCGGCGCGAGAACGTCCCGACCGCCCGGTGCGAGGCCGTCCCGACCGCCGGGCGCGAGGCCGCCCCCACCGCCCGGTGCGAGGCCGCCTCCTCCGCCTGGCGGGAGGCCGTCCCCACTGCCCGGTGCCCTCTCCCGCGGTACACCGATAAAGTTTCCCCATGCGCGATCTTGGGGTGGGCTTCGGTTACTTGCTGCGCGGCCAGCGATGGGTGGCCCGGCACGGGAAGAGCTATGGGTTCGGGCTGTTGCCGGGGCTCATCACGCTCGTGCTCTACGCGGCGGCGCTGGTCGCCCTCGGCGTCTACGGGGAGGACTTCGTCACCTGGGCGACCCCGTTCGCGGACGACTGGACCAGCCCCTGGTCGGGCCTGTTCCGCGGCTTCCTCACCGCCGTGCTCTTCGCGCTCGCCCTTCTCCTCTCGGTGCTCACCTTCACCGCGGTCACCCTGCTCATAGGGCAGCCCTTCTACGAGAGCCTCTCGGAGCGGGTCGACCGCGACGTCTCCCCGGACGGCACGGCCCCCGAGTCGGGGCTGCCGCTCTGGCGAGAGCTGTGGATCTCCGGACGCGACAGCCTGCGCATCCTCGTGCGGGCCCTCGTCTGGGCGGTCCTCCTCTTCGCGCTCGGCTTCGTCCCGTTCATCGGCCAGACCGTCGTCCCGGTGCTCGGCTTCGTCGTCACCGGCTTCTTCCTCACCGAGGAACTCGTCGCCGTCGCCATGCAACGCCGCCGCGTCGACCTCCGGGAGCGCCTCGCCCTGCTCCGCTCCCGCAAGACGCTGGTCTGGGGCTTCGGCACCCCGCTGGGCCTCGCCTTCCTCGTTCCGTTCGTCGCCGTCTTCCTGATGCCGGGAGCCGTCGCGGGCGCCACCCTGATGGCCCGCGACCTGCTCGGCGAGGAGATCGGCGAGGGTGCGGGCGACGACCCCGGGACAGCCGCCGACGGAGACCCCGAGGCGCTCGCCGAGGGGGAGCGGGCCACCCCCTGACGGACATCCTCGCCGTCGCCGTCGGCACCGTCCCGGCCGGACGCGGCGTCACCCCCGCGCGCGCCCCGTCCCCCTGACGGCCGGGGCGGCCGCGTCCGCGGCCACCGTCAGGATCGCCCGCACCTGATCGATGATGTCGAGACGGTTGCGCACGAACTCGGGGTCCGTCACCGTGCCGGTCGCCGGGTCCGTGTTGCCCGTGCCGAACTGCAGGACGGGTGTGTGGACATGACCGCCGGGCAGGCTCGCACCGAGGCCGAGACGGTCGCGCAGCAGTGTCGCCCGGTAGGCGATCTCGTTCGACAGGTAGTCCCCGCCGCCGCCCGCGCGGGCCCGCGAACCCGGGGTCGGTCCGTCGGGGCGCACCACGGGCTCGGTCCCTCCCGCCGGGATCTCGGTCACCGAGGTGTGGTCGTAAACCGGGAAGCGGCCCGTGTGCGCGGCGACGATCTGCGTGTACGGGAGGGTCGTCGACGTCCACTCGGGCCGCGAGGCCGGGTCGGTGACCGGGACGGGCCCCGTCCGGGAGACGTTCTCGTTGTCCGGAAAGCCGCCCCGCCAGGCCCCGTTGGTCCGCTCCACGTCGAACCGGCCGACGCGGCCCTGGCTGACCGTCGCGAACAGGTCCACGTGCGGGAGGTGCGGCCGCAGGGTCCGCTCCACCGTCCCCTCCAAGGAACCGGAGGTCCTGGAGGTGTCTCCGGCGAAGTCCCGCCAGCGGACCGGGAACACGACGGTCTCCACGCGCGCCGAACCGTCCGCCGTCCGGATCGTCGTGCCGTCGAGGGCGAGCGCGGTCGCCCCGGACGGGTTGGAGATCCGGATGTCGCGGTCGAGCGTGAACGGGTCGAACCCGGTCACCAGGATGCGCTTCACCCCCGTACGGGACGGGTAGCGCACGGCGTCCTGGCCGCGCGAGCTCCGCTCCAGGCCGTCCAGCAGACGGGCGCGTCGGGCATCGGTCAGCGCGAACCCGGGTTCCCAGCCCCGCACTTCGCGGGCCATGCCGAGCCGCGCCCAGTACAGCGGCCGGTCGTCGTCCCGGCTCAGGTCCCCGCCCGCCGGACCCCGGCCCTGTGCCCGGTCGACCGCCCGGCGCCACAGCCGCGCTCCCTGCCGCTGCACGATCCGCTCGGCCTGCGCGTACGACTCGGCCCGGCCCAGTGCCCGGACGAACTCCGGTGCCACCGTGCCGAATCCGGAGCGCCGCAGGATCTCCTGGGGTGCCGCTCCGTCGAGCCGTCGCTCCTCGGCCGTGGGGGTCTCGGCGGCCGTCGCCGACGGGGCGGGCGTCGCGGCGATTCCCGCCAGCAGGGCCAGCCCGAGTATGCCGATCCGAACGCGTAACCGAGTCAAGGGAGTTCGTGCCTTCCGTCGCGTGGGGGTGCTGCCGGACGGCGGAAGTATCCCGTGACGGGCGGGGCGTTCACCACGGTGCGGGGCGGAAGTGGCCGAAGGGCGTGGGGCGTTGCACGGGACGGAAGGGTGATGTCCGGGCCCCGGCAGGCGGCTTCGTCCGCCGGCTTCCGTCCGGTGGTCAGTCAGACGGGGATGCTCGCCGCCGACTCCCGCAGCGCGGCCAGGAACGCCTCCGCCGCCGGCGTCAGAGACCGCCCGCGCACCGTCGCCGCGTACACCGCCCGGGCAGGCGCCTCCTCGTCGAGCACCGGCAGCAGCGCGATGTCCGGGCGTACGGACTCGGCGGCGAGCGCGGGGATCAGGGTCACTCCGAGCCCGGCGGCCACGTACCCCTGTTTCGCGGTCCACTCGGCGACGACGTGCGCCACCCGTGGCCGGAACCCGTGCCGCAGGGCCGCGTCGAGCAAGGTGCCCTCGGGCCGGGGACTGCCGGATATCCAGTCCGCGTCGGCGAGTTGGGGCAGGCGTACGGAGGGCTCGGCCGCGAGGGGGTGGGCGGCGGGGACGGCGACGTAGAGGGACTCGTCGAGCAGGTGGTGCAGGGTGTACGCGTCCAGCGGGGCGCGGCCCGTCGTCGAGACCACCGCCAGATCGAGACGGTCGGCGGTCAGCCCGTCCAGCAGGACGGGGGTGAACCCCTCCTGGCGGGTGAGCCGGACCGCGGGGTGCCGGGCGCGGAACGCCGCGATGGCCCGTGGCACCAGCGCCGCGTCCGCCGTGGCGAAGGAACCCACCCTCAACCGTCCGCCCGCGGCCTCCCGCAGCGCGGCCAGCTCGCGTCCCGCCCCGCGCAGCCGCTCCACCACCGCCTCGGCGTGCGGCACGAGGACCCGGCCGGCCTCCGTCAGCCGCACACCCCGGGGCAGCCGGTCGAAGAGCGGCGCTCCGCCGAGCGCCGCCTCCAGCGCGGAGATCTGCCGTGACACCGCGGACTGCGTCCACCCGAGCGTCCGGGCGGCCACGGTGAACGAACCGTGCCGCGCGACCTCGACGAGGACACGCAGCCACACGGTGGAGAGATCGGGCGCGGCGTACGGAGCCGTGTCGTGCGGGGTCGTGCCCTTCGGGGTCCTGTCGTGCGGGGGTGCGGGGTGCGAGGCATCGTCGTGCAGGGCTTCATCATGCGGGTTCGGCATGGCATACATGCTAGACATTCGCTTGTCGCATCAATTCCCCGCGCCTAGCGTCCCGTTCATGGAAAAGATCGCCTTTCTCGGACTCGGCCACATGGGCGCTGCCATGGCCCGCCGACTCCTCGGCGCACAGCACCCGTTGACGGTGTGGAACCGCACCCCCGCGAAGGCGCGGCCGCTCGTCGCGGAGGGCGCCGTGCTCGCCGCCTCGCCGGCCGGAGCGGTGCGGGACGCGGACGTGGTGATCACGATGCTCGCCGATCCCGCGGCTCTCCACGCGGTCGCCGAGGCTGTCGTGCCCCACCTGCGCCCCGGCGCCCACTGGGTGGAGATGTCGACGGTCGGCCCGGACGTGATCGAGGAACTGGCCGCCCGGCTGGGGGAGGGGGTGACCCTGGTCGACGCACCGGTCATGGGCAGCACCGACAGGGCCGGTGCCGGCCGGCTCGGCGTTCTCGCGGGCGGCGACGCCGCCGGTGTCGAGCACGTGCTCGCCCGCTTCGGGACCGTGACCCGCACCGGCCCGCCCGGCTCGGGCGCCGCGCTGAAACTCGTCCTCAACGCCGCCGCCCTCGGCGGCGTGGCCCTGGTCGCCGAGGCACTGGTCCTCGCGGACGCCCTCGGCCTGGACGAGGACACCGCACGCACCGCGCTGGCGAACGGTCCCCTCGGCGGCGCCGTCGGCCGCGCCTTCGCCGAGGGCGCGCAGTTCGGCACCTCGCTCGCCGTGAAGGACATCGCGCTCGCCACGAGGTCGGCCCGGCTTCCCGCCATGGAAGCGGTGCTGGAGCACTACCGGAACGCGGCCGAGGACCCCGCCGTGGCCGCCGCGGACATCACGCGAGCCGTCACCCACATCCGCCACCCGGCCTGAGGAGCGCCATGCGCATCACACTCGACAACCCGGCCTCCGCGCCGCAGCCCGCCAACGCCTACTACTCCCAGGTCGCCCGCGTCGAACTCCCCGGCGGCGGCGCCCTCCTGTACCTCTCCGGTCAGGTCGCGGACGGCGCGGACCTCGCCACCCAGAGCCGCGGCGTCTTCGAGACCATCGCCGCGCTGCTCCACGCGCACGGGGCGACCCTCGCCGACGTCATCAACATCCGGACGTATCTGACCGACATCGACAGGCTGGGCGAATACGGCTCCGTACGCCGGGAGTTCCTGACCGGGACCGTACCGACCAGCACGACCTTCGAGGTCTCGCGCCTGTTCGAGCCGGACGCCCTCGTGGAGGTGGAGGTCGTCGCGGCGGTCAGTGCCCGGCCGGAGTCCTGAGGGGATCGGCGCCCGACCGGAACCCGAGGACGCTCAGCGCTCGCCCAGCAGCGTGAGGAAGTCCCGGAACGCGGCCGGCATGTCCACCGACTCCGGGTCCAGCAGCCATTGGTACTGGAGCCCGTCCATCACGGCGACGAGCAGGGGGGCGGCCCGCTCCGGGGTGAGGCCGCTCGGCAGCCGCTCCCCGTACTCGGCGCGCAGCACCGAGGCCATGTTCGCGCGCACCGCCGTGTAGCGCCTGGTGAAGAACTCGCGCGCCGGGTGCCCCTCCGTGACGCTCTCGCCGAGCAGCGCCGAGAAGGTCTGGATGATGCCGGGCCGCATGGCGTTGTACTCGACCAGCGAGACGAGCAGATCGGCCCGCCAGGTGGTGTCCGGCACGGCGTCCCACTGGTCCCGCTCCTTGAGCACGGCGACGAGCAGGGCCTCCTTGGTCGGGAAGTGGTGGAGCAGGCCCTGCTGGGTGAGACCCACGCGCTCGGCGACCGCGGCGAGACTCGCGCCCCGGTAGCCGCGTTCGGCGATCACCTCCAGCGCCGCGCGCACGATCTCCGCGCGTCGCTCCTCACTCCTGGTCCTGGTCGCCATGGCGTCACCGTACGGCATCCGATCTCCCTCATTGTAACGGCGAAGTCACGAAACCTACCGCCCTACAGGTGGCCGATGCAGGATGGGGGAGACCGACGCTTTCAACGAGGAGGTGCCGCCATGGCGGAGACTGCGGTGGAGACGGCCAAGGACCCGAACGCGGAGGCGGAAGCGGCCCGCGAGGCCGTCGTCGAGGCGGCCCTCGGCAGGCTCGGCCTGGACGCGAAGGCCCGGCTGTTGTCCGGCCGGAACATGTGGACGCTGCCCGCGCTCCCCGAGATCGGACTGGGTTCCCTTGTCATGTCCGACGGGCCCATCGGCGTCCGGGGCGTCCACTGGACCGCCGACGATCCCTCCGTCGCCCTCCCCTCGCCCACCGCGCTCGCCGCCACCTGGGACCCGGACCTGGCCCGCCGCGCCGGCACGCTCCTCGCCCAGGAGGCCCGCCGCAAGGGCGTCCACGTCCTGCTCGCCCCCACCGTCAACCTGCACCGCTCGCCGCTCGGCGGCCGTCACTTCGAGGCCTACAGCGAGGACCCGCTCCTGACCGGCGCGATCGGCAGCGGCTACGTCCGGGGCGTGCAGTCCGGCGGCGTCGGCACCACCGTCAAGCACTTCGTCGCCAACGACGCCGAGACCGACCGCTTCACGGTGAACAACCTCGTCTCCGAACGCGCCCTGCGCGAGCTCTACCTGGCCCCCTTCGAGGCCATCGTCGAGAACGCCCACCCCTGGGGCATCATGACCGCCTACAACTCGGTCAACGGCACGACGATGTCCGAGCACCGCTACCTCGTGAACGAGGTCCTGCGCGGCGAATGGGGCTTCGACGGTTTCAACGTCTCCGACTGGATGGCCGCCCGCTCGACCAGGGCCGCGATCGAGGGCGGCCTCGACGTCGCCATGCCCGGCCCGAGCACCGTCTACGGCGCACCGCTCGCCGCCGCCGTCCGCGCCGGCGAGGTGGCGGAGGCCACGGTCGACGCGGCCGTCCGCACGGTGCTCCGCCTCGCCGCCCGCGTCGGCGTCCTGGAGGGCGCCGAGCCCGTCGTGACCGAGCCGCCCCAGGCCGTGGACGGGGAGGCGCTGGCCCGCGAGATCGCCCGCCGCGGCTTCGTCCTCGTCCGCAACGAAGGCGCCCTGCCACTGGCCGAAGGGCACCGGGTGGCCCTCATCGGCTCCGCCGCCCGCGACGCCCGCGTCCTCGGCGGCGGCTCCGCCACCGTCTTCCCCGCCCGGATCGTCTCGCCCCTCGACGGACTCACCGCCGCCCTCCCCGAGGGCAGCCTGACGTACGCCGTCGGCGCCGACCCGACCGTGGAACTCCCCGTCGCCGACAAGGGGTTCGAGCTGCGCGCGGTCTGCCGCGACGCCGCCGGCGAGATCATCGCCACCGCCTCCGCCCCGAACGGCCAGATCCAGTGGATGGGCGACGACCTGCCCGAGGGAGTCACCCCCAGCACCCTCCACACCGTCGAGCTCACCGGCACCTTCACCCCGCGCGACAGCGGCCCGCACACCTTCGGGATCAAGGGCCTCGGCGCGTTCACCCTCACCGTCGACGGCACGACGTACTTCGACGACGTCCAGGGCGCCGACAAGGACGACCCCTTCGTGACGTTCTTCGGCGCCCCGGTACACCGCGGCCAGGCCGAACTCGCCGCGGGCGAACCGGTCGAGGTCTCCCTCACCCACGTCGTCGCGGTCCCCGAGGGCGTCCCGATGAAGGTCGTCGGCTTCTCGCTCGCCCACCAGGAGCCCGTGCGCGACCCGGACGGGCTGATCGCCGAGGCCGTCGAGGCGGCCCGCGCCGCCGACACCGCCGTCGTCGTGGTCGCCACCACCGACCGCGTCGAGTCCGAGGGCTTCGACCGGGCGGACCTCCGGCTCCCGGGCCGGCAGGACGAGCTGGTGCACGCCGTCGCAGCCGCCAACCCGAACACCGTCGTGGTCGTCAACTCCGGCTCCCCGGTGGAACTCCCGTGGCGTGACGAGGTCGCCGCCGTACTCCTCAGCTGGTTCCCCGGCCAGGAGGGCGGCGCCGCCCTCGCCGACGTCCTCACCGGTGCCCACGAGCCGGGCGGCCGCCTCCCCACCACCTGGGGCTCCCTCGCCGACGCCCCGGTCACCCGGGTACGCCCGGCCGACGGCGAACTCCCGTACACCGAAGACGTCTTCATCGGCTACCGCGCCTGGGAGAAGGAGGGCAGGACCCCCTCGTACGCCTTCGGCCACGGCCTCGGCTACACCGAGTGGACCTACGAGTCGATCGCGGTCGAGGGCGGCACCGTCACCGTCCGCGTCCGCAACTCCGGGGAGCGCGCCGGGCGTGAGGTCGTCCAGGTCTACCTCGCCCCGGTGGAACCCGACGCCGAGCGGCCCGTCCGCGCGCTCGCCGCTTTCGCGGGGGTCGAGGCCGGGCCCGGCGACAGTGTCGAGGCCGTCGTGGAACTCCCGCGCCGCGCTTTCGAGGTCTGGGACACCGCCGCGAGCGCCTGGGCGTTTGTGAAGGGTTCGTACGAGATTCAGGCAGGCCGTTCCCTCACGGACCGTCGACTGAGCACGATCATCGAGGCGTGACCGGCGTACGCCCCCTCGAGCAGCCCCGGTCCGGAACCTGACCTCCGGACCGGGGCTCGCCTCTCCCTCCTCCGCCCCGCGTCACGCGGAACGAGGACCGGCCGCCCGGCCCCTAGTCCCGCACGGAGAACCCGTACACCGTCTCCGACCGGAACACGTCGCCCGGCCGCAGTTCCGTGCTCGGGAACTCCGGCCGGTTGGGGGAGTCGGGGAAGTGCTGGGTCTCCAGCGCGATGCCGTCGTTGGGGGCGAAGGGGTCGCTCAGGTGATCGGCGGTGTAGAGCTGGAGACCGGGTTCGGTGGTCGCCACGGTCAGCACCCGCCCGGACGCCGGATCGTGCAGCTCGGCGACCTCCACGGGAGCGGCGGTGACCCCCTTGTCGAGCACGTAGTTGTGGTCGTATCCCGCGCCGGTCTTGCGGGGTTCCCGGAAGTCGAAGCGCGTGTCCTCGACCGGGTCGATCTCCCCGGTCGGAATGAGGTCCGCGGCCACCCGCGTCAACCGCGAGGCGTCGAGGCGGAGTTCGTGCCCCAGCGCACTGCCCGAGCCGCTCAGGTTCCAGTACGTGTGGTTCGTCAGGTTCAGGACGGTCGGCGCGTCGGTGGCCGCCTCGTAGGCGATGCGCAGCGCGCCCCGCTCGTCGAGCGTGTACGTCGCCGAGACCTCCAGACGGCCCGGGAAGCCCTCCTCGCCGGCCGGGCTGACCCGGGAGAGCCGCACGCCGTGTTCGACCGGCTCGGCGTCCCACACGCGCTTGTCGAAGCCGGCGTCGCCGCCGTGCAGCGAGTTGGACCCGTCGTTCGGGTCCAGGTGGTGGGCCGATCCGTCCAGCGAGAAGCGGGCACCCCCGATCCGGTTCGCGTACCGCCCCACCAGCGCCCCGAGATACGGCCCCGGATGCGCCGTGTAGCCCGCCAGATCGGGGAAGCCCAGCGTCACGTCCACGGCCCGCCCGTCCCGGTCCGGCACCTCGGCCGACTGCACGACCCCGCCGTACGTGAGTACGCGCACCCGGACCCCGGACCGCTCCAGCGTCCAGCGGTGGACCGGGGTGCCGTCGGAAAGTGTGCCGAAAAGTTCACTCATGAGGGAAACCCTAGGTCACCGGTTTGCGTGCGGTGACGGTCCGGTAGGCGATCTCCGCGAGTCGCGCCTGTCCGTTCTTGCTCGGATGGAACCAGTCCCAGTGGCTCAACTGGTCGGTCCCGAAGCGGTAGTCGAACACCGCGCCCCCGTCGAAGCGGCAGCGCCGGTCCTTGGCGCACACCTCCCGGAGCACCTGGTTGTACGCCTCCACCCGGTCCTGCACCTTTCCGCGCCGCAGCGTCGCCGCCGAGTCCAGCGAGTCCGCGTCGCCGAGCATCGAGGGGCAGATGCCCAACTTCCAGACCTGCTTGCCGAGCGGATTGCCGCGCCCCTCGGACCACAGCCGCTTCAGATCCGGCACGCTCGACACGTACACCTGGGTCTTGGGCAGTGTGCCGCGCAGGGTGTCCATCGCGTCCTGGAACCCGGTACGGAAGTCTTCGACGGAGGTCATCGCCGACGTGGAGGAGCGGCAGGCGTCATTGGCCCCCGCCATCACCGTGACCAGCTCCGGCTTCCGGGTCGCCGCCTGCGCCATCTGACCGGGCAGGTCGGCCATCCGCGCGCCGGTCACCGCGTAGTTCCAACTGCGCTCGGCCGCCCCGGTCGCGCCGAGCAGGCGTACGGCGAGACTGTTGACCTGCGGATCGCTGCCGGTCGCCCACGACACCTCGGGGCAGTCGGACAGCACGCTGCACGCGTCGAACCCGCGGGTGATGGAGTCGCCGACCGCGGCCATGGACTCCGGACTGCGGTCCCAGACCGGCGTGGGCTTCGGGGACGGCCGCGGTCCCGGGCCGCTCGGCGCGGAGGAATCGCCACCGGTGGCGTCGCACGCGGCGATGCCCAGAAGAGCCGTCGCCGCCGCGAAGGCGAGGACGGCCCGTGAACGGTGGCTGCGATTCCGCATCCCCTGGTCCCCTCGTTCGTTGTACAGGGTTGGTCGGCACCCGTCCCGCACGGTCGGTCGCACCACGTCGTACACGGTCGGTCGCACCGCGTTTCCCTGGGCGGCCGTCTCTGCCCGGGGGGCGACCCCGGACTCCCGGCAAGGGAGTCCGGACGCGTCCCGCCGGGTGAAACCTCGGAGGTTCACGGCGCTTGGACCGACGGTACGTCACACTCCTTGCGCCGCCGCACGGTAGCCTCGCCCCGTGGCCGCCCTGCCACTGCCGTTCCGCTAAGTTACAAGATGTCTCGCTCTGTCCGGAGGCCCCAGTGACGACACGTGGAGTTCTCTACGTGCACTCCGCGCCCCGCGCGTTGTGCCCGCACGTCGAATGGGCGGTCGCGGGGGTGCTCGGCACGCGCGTCAACCTCGACTGGATCCGGCAGCCCGCCGCGCCGGGCACCTGGAGATCCGAGTTCTCCTGGAAGGGCGAGGTCGGAACCGCCTCCAAGCTCGCCTCCGCGCTGCGCGGCTGGCACCTGCTGCGCTTCGAGGTCACCGCCGAGCCCTGCCCCACCGCCGAGGGCGAGCGCTACAGCTGCACCCCCGAACTCGGCATCTTCCACGCGGTCACCGGCATCCACGGCGACATCCTCATCCCCGAGGACCGCCTGCGCGCCGCGCTCCTGCGCTCCCAGCGCGGCGAGAGCGACCTGGAGGCCGACCTCGCCAAGCTTCTCGGCAAGCCCTGGGACGACGAACTGGAGCCCTTCCGCTACGCGGGCGAGGGCGCCCCGGTCCGCTGGCTGCACCAGGTGGTGTGACACCCCGCCCGCCTCGGCGCACGCGGAGGGCACCCGCAGTGGGCACACGCAGAGGGCCCCCACCGTCCGGTGGGGGCCCTTCACGTGCGTACGGCGGTCGCTCAGACCGACCGGAACGCCAGGACCACGTTGTGCCCACCGAAGCCGAACGAGTCGTTCAGCGCGGCGATCCGGCCCTCGACGGGCAGCTTGCGCGCCTCGCCGCGGACGATGTCGGCGGCGGCCTCGGCCTCGGGGTCGAGGTTCTCGACGTTGATGGTCGGCGGCGCGAGCCGGTGGTACAGGGCGAGCACGGCCGCGACCGACTCGACGCCGCCGGCGCCACCGAGGAGGTGACCGGTCATCGACTTGGTGGCGGAGACCGCGAAGTGGTCGGCCTCGTCGCCGAACACCTTGCGCAGCGCCTTCAGCTCGGCCACGTCACCGGCCGGCGTCGAGGTGGCGTGCGCGTTCACGTGCACGATCTCGGCGGGGTCCAGGTCGGTGTTGTCGAGCAGGTTCTGCAGGGCGTGCGAGATGCCGCGGCCCTCGGGCTCCGGCTGCACGATGTCGTGCGCGTCCGCCGAGATGCCCTGGCCGACCGCCTCGGCGTACACCCGGGCACCGCGCTTGGCGGCGTGCTCGGCGGACTCCAGGACGACGACGCCGGCGCCCTCGCCGAGGACGAAGCCGTCGCGGGCGATGTCGTAGGGGCGCGAGGCACCCTGCGGGTCGTCGTTGTTCTTGGACATCGCCATCATGTTGCCGAACGCGGCGATGGGAAGGGGGTGGATGGCCGCCTCGGTGCCACCGGCGACGACGACGTCGGCGCGGCCCGTGCGGATCATCTCGATGGCGTAGCCGATGGCCTCGGCGCCGGAGGCGCAGGCCGAGACCGGCGTGTGCACACCGGCGCGGGCGCCCACGGCGAGCCCCACGTTGGCGGACGGACCGTTCGGCATCAGCATCGGAACGGTGTGCGGGGAGACACGGCGTACGCCCTTCTCCTTCAGCACGTCGTACTGGTCGAGCAGAGTCGTTACGCCACCGATACCGGAGGCGATGACGGTGCCCAGCCGGTCGGGGTCGACGCTCGGGTCCTCGCCCGCCTTGTCGGTGAAACCGGCGTTCGCCCAGGCCTCCTTGGCCGCGATCAGCGCGAACTGCGCCGAGCGGTCCAGGCGACGGGCCTGCGGGCGGGGAATGACCTCGCCCGGCTCCACGGCGATCTGCGCCGCGATACGGACCGCCTGGTCGGCGGCCCAGTCCTGCTCCAGGGGGCGTACGCCGGAACGTCCGGCGATCAGGCCCTCCCAGGTAGAGGCTGCGTCGCCACCCAGCGGTGTGGTTGCGCCGATACCGGTGACGACCACGGTGCGATTGGTCGGGCTCACGGGAATTCTTTCTCCAACGGATACGAGGATTCAGCGGCGCCACCGCCGGGTGGCGGGGCATCAGACCGGGTGAACCAGGGCACGGGGCCCCGGCGAACCCGGACGGTCGGCCCAGGTGACCGGAAGATCAGGCCTGGTGCTTGAGGATGTAGGCGGTGGCGTCGCCGACCGTCTTGAGGTTCTTGACGTCGTCGTCCGGGATCTTGACGTCGAAGCGCTCTTCGGCGGCGACGACGACCTCGACCATGGACAGCGAGTCGACGTCCAGGTCGTCGGTGAAGGACTTGTCCAGCTGGACGTCCTCGGTGGGGATCCCGGCGATCTCGTTGACGATCTCGGCGAGACCTTCGACGATCTCTTCCTGAGTGGCGGCCATGTCAGGCGCTCCTTCGGTGTGTTTCCAGAGGGGTGGCGGTTTCCGTACGGACCGGGTGATCCGGTACGGAGTGCCTAGGGGAGGGTAACGACCGTCGCGGCGTACACGAGACCCGCCCCGAAGCCGATGACGAGCGCGGTGTCGCCGCTCTTCGCCGCACCGGTCGCCAGGAGCCGCTCCATTGCGAGCGGGATCGAGGCGGCCGAGGTGTTGCCGGTGGTGCGCACGTCACGCGCGACCGTGACGTGTCCCGGCAGTTTCAGCGTCTTCACCATCGAGTCGATGATCCGCTCGTTGGCCTGATGGGGAATGAAGACATCCAGGTCGTCCGAGCTGATCCCGGCCGCGTCCAGCGCCTGCTGGGCGACCTTCGCCATCTCGAACACGGCCCAGCGGAACACCGCCTGGCCCTCCTGCGTGATGGCAGGGAACTTGATCTCGCCCTTGGAGTCGAGCGGGAGCTGGGAGACGTCGCCGATCCTGAAGCGGTCCCACGGCACGGTCTGCTTGATCGTGCCGGCCTTGTCGCCCTCGCTGCCCCAGACGGTGGGGCCGATGTGCGGCTCCTCGGAGGGACCCACGACGACCGCGCCCGCGCCGTCGCCGAACAGGAAGGCCGTCGCGCGGTCCTCCAGGTCGGTGAGGTCGGACAGCCGTTCCACGCCGATGACGAGGACGTACTCGGCCGAACCCTCGACGATCATGCCCTTGGCGAGGGTCAGGCCGTAGCCGAAGCCCGCGCAGCCGGCCGAGATGTCGAAGGCCGCGGCCTTGTTCGTGCCGAGCTTGTCGGCGATCTCGGTGGCGATGGCCGGGGTCTGGCTGAAGTGCGACACGGTGGAGACCACCACGGCGCCGATCTGGTCGGCGTTGATCCCGGCGTCGGCGATGGCCTTGCCGGACGCCTCGATCGACATCGCGGCGACGGTCTCCTCGTCGGAGGCCCAGTGCCGCGTCTCGATGCCGGAGCGCGAGCGGATCCACTCGTCGGACGAGTCGATCGTCTCCAGGATCACTTCGTTGGGCACCACCCTGACGGGGCGGTAGCCGCCGACGCCGAGGATGCGCGCGAACGGGGCGCCCTTGGGTGCCTTGATCTTCGACATGCTCTCGGGCTCCTTAGGCCGCGCTGTGCTCGGCGATGAGCTCGCGAGCCGCGTCGAGGTCGTCGGGTGTCTTCAGGGCCAGCGTCGTGACGCCGGGCAGCGCGCGCTTGGCCAGACCGGTCAGCGTGCCGCCGGGGCACACCTCGATCAGCGCGGTCGCGCCGAGCTCCTTGAAGGTCTCCATGCACAGGTCCCAGCGGACCGGGTTGGCGACCTGGCCGACCAGGCGCGAGACGACCTCGGCACCGGAGCCGACGGCCTGGCCGTCGCGGTTCGAGACGTATGTGACCCGCGGGTCCGCCGGACTCAGGTCCTCGGCGGCCTTCGCCAGCGCCTCGACCGCGGGGGCCATGTGGACGGTGTGGAACGCGCCCGCCACCTTCAGGGCCACGACGCGCCGGACGCCCTCGGGCTTGTCGGCCTCCAGGGCGGCCAGCTGCTCCAGCGTGCCGGCGGCCACGATCTGGCCCGCGCCGTTCACGTTGGCCGGGGTCAGTCCCAGCTTCTCCAGGTGCGCGACCGTCGTCTCGGGGTCCCCGCCGAGCAGCGCCGACATACCGGTCCGCGTGATGGCGGCGGCCTCGGCCATCGCCAGGCCCCGCTTGCGTACGAGGGTCAGCGCGGCGGTGTCGTCGAGCACGCCCGCGAACGCGGCGGCGGTGATCTCGCCGACGCTGTGGCCGGCGACGGCACCGGGGGTCACGTCACCGAGTGCCGCGGCGGACAGGAGGCCGGCGGCGACCAGGAGCGGCTGGGCGACAGCCGTGTCGCGGATCGCGTCCGCGTCGGCCTGCGTGCCGTAGTGGGCAAGGTCCAGCCCGATGGCGTCCGACCACGCGGCGAGGCGTTCGGCGGCGCCGGGGAGGTCGAGCCAAGGAGTCAGGAAGCCGGGCGTCTGAGCGCCCTGGCCGGGAGCGACGAGTACGAGCACTCTCACACTCTCTCTTGTGGACGGCCACGGCCGCCCGTGGGGACAGGGACGAAGAACACGAGGGGGAATTGTAGGTCCCCGACAAAAGCCTAGGTTTGGGGATCTCCATCGGCCAGACGCCCCAGGATGAGCGCGATCCGCAGGGTGAACGCGGATCGTACATCCGAGGGCGACCAGCCGGTGACGTCAGTCACACGTCGGAGCCGGTAGCGCACGGTGTTGGGATGGACGAAGAGCATCCGGGCGGCGCCTTCGAGGCTGCTCGCCTGCTCCAGATAGACGCTGAGCGTCTCCAGGAGCGCGGAGCCGGCTTCTTCCAGCGGTCTGTAGATCTCCTCCACCAACTGCTCGCGGGCGGACGGGTCTCCGGCGATCGCGCGCTCCGGCAGCAGATCGTCCGCCAGGACCGGGCGCGGGGCGTCCTGCCAGGCGAAACACGCTTTCAGTCCGGCCGCCGCGGCCTGCGCGGACCGGGTCGCGGCGAGCAGATCGGGCACGATCGGCCCGGCGACGACGGATCCGGCGGCGTACGGACCGATCAGTGACTTGGCGACGGCGAGGGGGTTGTCGCTGCCGCCCGCGATGACGACCAGCCGGTCCCCGAGCACCCCCGTCAGCACCTGAAGCTTGGCGTGCCGGGCGGCCCGCCGGATCGCCTCGACCGTCAGTTCGCTGTCCCCGTCGGGTGCCGTGCCCAGCACCACGCAGACATGGTCGGGCGAGTTCCAGCCGAGCGCGGCGGCCCGGGAGACGGCGCCCTCGTCGGCCTCGCCGGAGAGCACCGCGTTCACGACGAGCGATTCGAGCCGGGCGTCCCAGGCACCGCGTGCCTCCGCCGCCTGCGCGTACACCTGAGCGGTGGCGAAGGCGATCTCGCGGGCGTAGACCAGGAGCGCCTCGCGCAGCACGGACTCGTCTCCGGGAGCCGCCACCTCGTCGATGGCCGATTCCATGACCTCGATTGTGGTCCGCACCATCTCCACCGTCTGGCGCAGCGTGATGGCCCTGGTCAGCTCGCGTGGCGCGGTGCCGAAGACATCGGTGGAGATGGCCTGCGGCGCGTCCGGGTGCCGGAACCACTCGGTGAAGGCGGCGATACCGGCCTGGGCGACCAGACCGATCCACGACCGGTTCTCCGGAGGCATGGCCCGGTACCACGGCAGCGTCTCGTCCATCCGCGTGATGGCCTGGGCGGCGAGCGTGCCGGCCGACTTCTCCAGCCGCTTGAGGGTCGCGGAGTGCGTGTGGACGTCGTGCGCAGGGCGCTCGGTGTTGCTGGATTCGGGTTCGGGCACGGGACAAGACTGCCTTATCAGGACGGAGCCGTGCGGCGGCGGGTCGCAAGTAAGGGCGGGGCGGTCGCCGGGCCGGGGCTACCGTGGTGGATGTGATGGACGTCCGCCGCGCCGACGAGCGCTACCGCGGAGGGGACCCGGCGGCCGGGATCTCCTCGCTCCACGCCTTTTCCTTCGGCCCGCACTACGACCCCGACAATCTCCGCTTCGGCGCGGTGATCGCCTGCAACGAGGAGCGGCTCGCCCCCGGCGCCGGCTTCGACGAGCACCCGCACAGCCACACCGAGATCGTCACCTGGGTGGTGGAAGGGGAGCTGACCCATCGCGACTCGGCCGGACACGAGTCGGTGCTGCGCCACGGCGATGTCCAGCGGCTGAGCTCCGCGGGCGGCGTCCGGCACGCCGAGCGCAACGACGGCGAGCTGCCGCTGGTCTTCGTCCAGATGTGGCTGGCACCGCGGGAACCGGGCGGCGACCCCGCGTACGAGACCGTCCACGGCATCGCCGACTCCACCCCGTACGCCGTCCCCGAGGCGGGTGCCATGCTCCATCTGCGCCGGCTGACGGCGGGCGAGCGCACGGCCGTCCCCGACGCGCCCTTCGTCTACGTCCATGTCGTGCGCGGCGAGGTCCGCCTGGACGGTGAGGAGCTGGGGGAGGGCGACGCGGCCCGCATCACGGACGCCAAGGACCTGGAGGTGGTCGCGGGCGCTCCCGCCGAGCTGCTCGTGTGGGAGATGGCGGTCGGCTGACACCGGGGTGCCGTCCGGACCACCGCCTACGCGGACGCGTCGAGCTCGCGGATCAGCCGCTCTCCCTCGCGGGTCATGATCTCCGGGTCGCGCAGGGCCTGGGAGAGCAGGGACATGCCCTGGTAGGCGCCGACGAGCGCCAGAGCGCGGCCCCCGGGGTCGGCGGCACCGATCTCCCTGTACTGCTGTTCGACCCAGTCGAGCAGCTGGCGGACGACCCGTCCCGCCGTGAGGTCGAGGCCGCCCTCCTCCCGCTTGCCGAGCTCCGCCGCGAGGGTGCCGGTGGGGCAGCCGTAGCGCGCCGCGGTGTCCCGCCCGGAGACCCATGCCTCGATGAGCCCCTTGAGGCGAGCCCGCGGGTCGGGGAGCCGGTCGAGGGCGTCGGTGAGTTCCCGGAGCCGGCCGGAGTGCTCGGCGAGGGCGGCCTCGACCAGCTCGTCCTTGGTCTTGAAGTAGTAGTACACGTTGCCCGCCGGGACCTCGGCGGCGTGGGCGATGTCGGCGATCGTCGTGCGTTCCACGCCCTGCTCGTGCAGCACCCGGGCCGCGGCCGCCGTCAGCTGCCGCCGCTTGCCGGCCGCTCGGGCCCGCGGTCCCGGGGACTTCTCTGAGTCAGTCACCCGACTGACTATAGACAACCGGTGTCCCGCCTTGCTAGCGTCCGGCTCATCGAAGTAAGTCAGCTGACTTACTAACTTGTCGTCGAGAAGTAGTCGAGGAGATCCCCATGTATGTAGTGACGGGTGCGACCGGGAACGTCGGACGCGCGCTGGTGCGGACGCTCACCGGAGCCGGACTGCCGGTGACGGCGGTGGCCCGGAGGATCACCGAGGGCGATGTGCCCGAAGGTGTCCGGGCCGTCGCCGCCGACCTGGCCGAACCGGCCGGGCTCGGGCCCGCGTTCGAGGGCGCCGAGGCACTGTTCCTGCTGGTCGCGGGCGAGGACCCGCGGGGGGTCCTGGAGGCGGCGAAGACCGCCGGGATCCGCCGGGTGGTGCTGCTGTCCTCACAGGGCGCGGGGACCCGCCCCGAGGCCTACGGACACCCGGTCCGTTTCGAGACGGCCGTACAGGAGTCAGGACTGGACTGGACGATCCTACGGTCGGGCGGAATGGCGTCCAACGCCTTCGCGTGGGCCGAGTCGATCCGCGCCCGGCGCGAGGCCGCCGCGCCGTTCGGTGATGTCGGCCTGCCGTTCGTCGACCCCGAGGACGTCGCGGCCGTCGCGGCGGCCGCCCTGCGTGAGGACACGCACACCGGGGCCACCCACACCCTGACCGGTCCCGCGCCGACCACCCCGCGCGAACGGGCCGCGGCGATCGGCGCCGCGCTGGGCGAACCGGTGCGCTTCACCGAGCAGACCCGCGAGGAGGCGCACGCCCTCATGGCGCGCTTCATGCCGCTGCCCGTGGTCGAGGGCACCCTCGCGGTCCTGGGCGAGCCGACCGAGGAGGAGCGGCGGGTCAGCCCCGACGTGGAGCGCGTCCTCGGACGGGCGCCGGGCACCTTCGCGGCCTGGGCGCGGCGCAACGCGGCGGCGTTCCGCTGAGCGCCCGCGAAGCGCCGTCGGCCGTCGTCAGGAGGTGAGGTCGGCCAGTACCGCGTCGGTGAAGGGGGTCCACGCCTCGATGGCCCAGGGGCCGAAGGCCCGGTCGGTCAGCGCGACACAGGCGGCGCCCACGACCGGGTCCACCCACAGGAACGTACCGGACTGCCCGAAGTGGCCGAAGGTCCGCGGGGAGGACGAACCGCCGGTCCAGTGGGGGGACTTGGAGTCGCGGATCTCGAAGCCGAGTCCCCAGTCGTTGGGGTTCTGGTGGCCGTACCCCGGCAGGACGCCCTTGGTCCCGGGGTACTGGACGGTCATCGCCTCCGCGACGGTACGCGGGTCGAGCAGCCGTGGCGCCTGGAGCTCGGCGGCGAACCGGACGAGGTCGTCCACCGTCGAGACACCGTCCCTCGCGGGCGAGCCGTCCAGCGTCGTCGAGGCCATGCCGAGCGGTTCGAGGACCGCCTGGCGCAGATACACCGCGAAGGGCATGTCCGCCGCCTTGGCGATGTGGTCCCCGAGCACCTCGAAGCCGGCGTTGGAGTACAGCCGCCGCTCCCCGGGCGTGAAGGTCGCCCGGTGCTCGTCGAAGGCCAGACCGGAGGTGTGCGCGAGCAGATGACGGACCGTCGAACCGGTGGGCCCGGCCGGTTCGTCGAGCTCGATCGCCCCCTCCTCGTACGCGACGAGCGCGGCGTACGCGGTGAGCGGTTTGGTGACGGAGGCGAGCGCGAATCGGTGCTGCCCCGGCCCGTGCGAGCCGGCCACCGTGCCGTCCGCGCGGACGACCGCGGCGGCGGCGGTGGGAACGGGCCAGTTCGAGATCAGCGCCAGGCTCTGCAAGGACATGCTGTCGAGCCTAGATGCCTCACAGGCTCAGCCGCATCGAGGGGTCCGGCTTGCGGACGAACCCGAGGGCCGCGTAGAGCGGCTCGGCCTCGGCGGACGCGTTGAGGTCGACGTGGGCGACACCCCGCTCGCGGAACCAGTCGAGCAGGGCCTCCATGCAGGCGCGGGCGTAGCCGCGGCGCCGGGCGTCCGGATCGGTGGCGACGCTGAAGACGTGTCCGACCGCGCCGTGCGGGTTGTCCGCCCGTCCGATCCGGTACTCGATGGTCCCGGCGACCAGGGCCGCGAGAGCCTCCGGACGGTCCGGATGGTCGACCACGAAGGCGACGAAGGACCCCTCGGCGTCGGCGAGCTTCCCCCGTACGGTGGGCAGCGACGCGGCGTGCCACGCGGCGGAGCCGCCGCCGTCGAAGACCGAGTCGATCATGATCTGGCGCAGGCGCAGTACTTCCCCGGCGTCCTCGGGCGTGGCGCGGCGTACGAGACTCATGATCCGCACGGTAGCCACCGCGTCCGGGCCACGTCCTCGCATTTTCGACGGGTTCCGCTTGCTTGGAGTGCACTCGAAGGTTTTAGCGTGGGGGCCATGACGGTGATGGAGACCACAGCCGAGGCCACCGGGACCGCGACCGGGGCCGACGCCTGCGCCGGTCCTCCCGAGAGGGAGCGGCGCCCTGACGGCCGGGACAACTACACGATCAGCGAGGTCGTCGCCTTCACCGGCCTCAGCGCGCACACCCTGCGCTGGTACGAGCGCATCGGGCTGATGCCGCACATCGACCGCTCGCACACCGGCCAGCGCCGCTACAGCAACCGCGACCTGGACTGGCTCGGCCTCGTCGGCAAGCTCCGGCTCACCGGGATGCCCGTCGCCGACATGGTGCGCTACGCGGAGATGGTGCGCGCGGGCGACCACACCTACCGGGAGCGCTACGAACTCCTGGAGGAGACCCGGCGGGACGTGAAGGCCCGGATCGCGGAGCTCCAGGACACGCTCGCCGTGCTCGACCGGAAGATCAGCTTCTACGGGGACGCGGGGCGCGCCCTCGCCTCGGAGAGGTCCTGACGAGGGACAGCGGGATCGCGGACCGGGACGGAGCGGCGCCGGACCGCGCCGGCCCCGCGGCTACAGCTGGGCCAGCAGCTCCGCCTTCTTGACGGAGAACTCCTCGTCCGTGACGAGCCCCGCCTCGTGCAGCTCCCCGAGATGCCGGATCCGGTCGGCGATGTCGGCCGGGTCCCGGCGCGGCGCCGAGGACGCTGCCGACGGCACGGGACCGGCGGAGCGCGTGGCGGCGAGGACGGCGGCCGCGAACGGCAGCGACTCGTGGACGGGCCCGTACCCGAGCCCGAAGACGACCGCCGCCGGATCCTGGTCCGCCTGGGCGGGCTGCGCCGGCGCGGGGTCCCGCCGCAGCAGTCGCAGATGGCCCTCGAACACCTCCGGTGAGCGCCACTCGACCCCGCACAGCGCGGAGACCGGGAAGCTCTGGTCGCCGGCCTTCCACTTCGCCGAGGACGCGCCCGTCCAGAACCACCGGAAGGACACGGCCTTGCCGTCGAAGGAGGCCTTCCCGTCGTACGCCTTGAAGTGCAGGGGAACCTCGGGAGGTCTCACGAGATAGCGCTCGGCGGGCTCGTCGTCCGCGGTGAGCTGTCCGCGCAGTTCGTCCGCGTAGTACTCGGCGAGCGTCTCGCGCTCGGCGGGCAGCACCAGACGGTAGGGGTCGCACCCTTCCTTGAGCTGTCCCGCGGCCGCCTCCATCAGCGGATCGGCGCCGGGCCTCGGCACCGCACGCAGTACGACCGTGCCTCGCTTCCCGGGCGTCAGCGTCACCGCCGCGATCGCCTCCAGGGGGATACGGCGTTCGCCGAGCGCCTGGAACAGCTTCGGCGTACGGATCCCCCGTTCGAAGCGGATGAGCACGGAGTCGGACTCGAACTCCCAGGCGGCATGAAATCCGGCCAGTACGTCACCCATGCGGGCCATCGTATGCGGCACGCAAGCCTCCGTCGCCTCTCCGGGCGGACCGCAGTTTTTCGTCCTCTACGCGCGTCAGACCGACGCGCCGGCGGACAAACCCGTCCGGCACGCGTCATCATCGTGCGCGCACTGGACCGCGCGGTACGCGCCAATGCCGATCTCCGCGAAGTTGCGGAGACTGTCCGTACCCGGCTCGAAGTAGCCGGCATGTCCCTTCGCCCCGTCGGCGGACAGGACGCGCGCCCCGAACCCCTTCGACACCGGGTCCGCTCCGTGCCCGAGGCCGCCGACCTCCATGTACGGCACGTCCTGGATCCAGTCGTCCGCGTCGCGCATCGCCCAGACCCGGGCGCTGGTGTGCAGGTTCGCCGCCTTCCCCGTCCGCATGCCGGGGCTGCCCGCCACGGCTATGTCGGAGACCCGGGAGGGCAGCGAGCGGGCGGCCACCCCGCACAGGACCGAGCCGTAGCTGTGGCAGTACAGCGCCACCTCCGTGGTCCCCGGCAGCGCCCGCACCAGCGCGTTCAGCCGTACCGCGCCGTCCTCGGCGCGCATGGCGGTGGCCGCGTCGATGCCCAGACCGTTGGGCGCCGTGTAGTCGGCCCACGCGATCACGGCCGTGCGCGTACCCGGGTCGGCCGCGCGCTCCGCCCGGTACAGCGAACCCGCCATGCCGGCGGGTGCCGAGTACTTCCTGTACGTGCGCTGGAAGGTGAGCAGATCGGTGTCCACGCCGGGCACCACGACCGAGACGCGGTCCGCCTTGTCGAGGTTGCCGAAGACCTCGGCGACCCGCCCCGAGCCGTTGGGGTCGAAGGCGAGGATCTTGCGGCTCTTGTGCAGCAGTGCCTCGTAGCGGTGCATCCGGCGGCCCGCGTCGTGCTTGCCGAGCGAGGAGAGCCGGTTGTCGTGCATGCGCTTGTGCTCGACCTTGCGCTCGTGCTTCAGCGCGAGGCGGTTCGCCTCGTAACGCAAGGTCACCGGCGCCCCGTTCATGTTGCCGACCGCGAGCGGGTAGCGGTGGGCGAGCCGGGCGAGCTGCGGGGCGTCGAGCGTGGTGAAGAAGTGGGCCAGCCGGTCCGGCGCGGAGTCCGGGTCCGGAAGCCGCTGTCCGGCGATGCTGCCGTGCTCCCACGCGGAGCGGGACGCCTGGAGCGGAGAAGCCGCTCGGTGACTGTGGAGTGCGGTCCAGCCACTGGTGGCCAGCATCACGAACACCACGGCCAGCGCGAGCAGTGCGCGCCAGACGTTGAGTTGGGGGGCTGTGTCGAAGGAAGTCACTGAGAGGACACCCTAGGAGAAGTGACGAGCCTCCCGTCAAACGAGTGATGGGGATCACGTTTCTCGTGGGGCGATTGGGGCAAACCGGGTTCAGTTTGAGATAAATAGTGACGCTCTGTACGCGGATCTCTGCGACGCGTGTGCGATATGTGCCGCTCCGCGTGGGGGCGTTGTGTGGTTGCGGGGATTCCGCGGAGATCTCGTGCGCACGTCATCCGTGCAACGTTCGCGAGGGGGTCCCGGGTTCCGCACGCGGACGCCTGCGGGTGTCGCGCGAGGCCGGCGAAGGGCGGTGGGCCGGCGGTCATGATCCGGTCCGCGCCGTGACGGCGACGGAGCGTCACCGGGTGTCACCGCGGCGCGGTGCCCCACTTCTCCGCCAACGCGGGCCCCACATGGTCGAGATAGGTGGCGGTCAGCTCACGGATCGCCTCCACGCTGGTGTCCTCGCCGGCGCCCCACAGGCGGCCCGTCACCCGCATCACCCCGCCGAACACGGCGACCGCGATGCGCGGCCGCGGGTCCTCGTCCACATCGAGGCCCTCACGCTCCGCGATCAGCCGGGCGATCTCCTCCTCGATCTCCTCCGAGCGGCGCAGATGGACGGCGAGCAGCGCGGGTGTCGACTCGATCAACTGGTAGGTGCGCATGTGCAGTTCGATCGGCACGACCGCCTCGATCGCCTCGCCGATGGTGTCCCAGCTCTCCAGGACCGCACGGCGCAGGGCCTCCAAGGGGGCTTCGTGGGGCGGTCTTTCGCGCACCGCGGCGACGAAGTGCGACTCGGCGAGCCGCTGGAGGAAGAGGGCCGCGTCCTCCTTGCCCGCGAAGTAGCGGAAGAAGGTGCGCTGGGAGACGTCGACCGCGTCGGCGATCTCGTCGACGGTGGTGTGCTCGTACCCCTGGGTGGTGAACAGTTCGAGGGCGGCCCGCAGCAGCGCGTCCCGGGTGCGCTGCTTCTTGCGCTCGCGCAGCCCGGGGCGTGGCGCCTCCGTCTCCGCCGTCTCCGCCGTCTCCGTCGTGCCGACCATGTCCGTCATCGTGTCGTGATCTCTCCTCGGCGAACCGTTCGCCCAGTTCAGCCTATCCGTGAGTGACGTGACAGTTACCGACTTGTGAATCGGTTTGTCAATTGTCAGTGGCTGTCACTAGCCTCGAAAACATGACTAGTCAGACCACCATCGACAAGACGGGCCCGGGGGACAAGACTCCGGTCTCCCCGTCGGACCAGGCCCCGTCCACGGGCCTGCGCGGCCATCCGTGGTTCACCCTCATCACCGTGGCCGTCGGGGTCATGATGGTGGCCCTCGACGGCACCATCGTGGCCATCGCCAACCCCGCCATCAAGGAGGACCTCGGCGCCAGCTTCGCCGACGTCCAGTGGATCACCAACGGCTACTTCCTCGCCCTCGCGGTCACCCTGATCACCGCGGGCAAGCTCGGAGACCGGTTCGGCCACCGGCAGACCTTCCTCATCGGCGTCGTCGGCTTCGCCGCGGCCTCCGGCGCGATCGGCTTCTCCAGCAGCATCGCCCTGGTCGTCACCTTCCGCGTCTTCCAGGGCCTGTTCGGCGCGCTGCTGATGCCTGCCGCGCTCGGCCTGCTCCGTGCCACCTTCCCGGCCGAGAAGCTGAACATGGCGATCGGCATCTGGGGCATGGTCATCGGCGCCTCCACCGCGGGCGGCCCGATCCTCGGCGGTCTGCTCGTCCAGCACGTCAGCTGGCAGTCGGTGTTCTTCATCAACGTGCCCGTCGGCGTCATCGCGCTGGTCCTCGGCGCGCTGATCCTCACCGACCACCGTTCGGCGAACGCCCCGCGCTCCTTCGACCTCCTCGGCATCGCGCTGCTCTCCGGCGCCATGTTCTGCCTGGTCTGGGCGCTCATCAAGGCCCCGGCCTGGGGCTGGGGCGATGTTCTGACCTGGTCCTTCCTCGGTGCCTCGGTCCTCGGCTTCGCGCTCTTCGCCCTCTGGGAGAAGCGGGTCGCGGAACCGCTGATCCCGCTCGCGCTGTTCCGCTCCGTGCCGCTGTCGGCCGGTGTGGTCCTGATGGTCCTGATGGCCATCGCCTTCCTCGGCGGACTGTTCTTCGTCACCTTCTACCTTCAGAACGTGCACGGGATGAGCCCGGTCGACGCCGGTCTGCACCTGCTGCCGCTCACCGGAATGATGATCGTGGGCTCGCCGCTGGCCGGCGTCCTGATCACCAAGGTGGGCCCGCGCATCCCGCTGGCGGGCGGCATGGCGCTCACCGCGATCTCCATGTACGGCATGTCCACGCTGGCCACGGACACGAGCAGCCTGGTCATGTCGATCTGGTTCGCGGGCCTCGGCCTCGGACTCGCGCCGGTCATGGTCGGAGCCACCGAGGTCATCGTGGGCAACGCGCCGATGGAGCTCTCCGGTGTCGCCGGCGGTCTCCAGCAGGCCGCCATGCAGATCGGCGGCAGCCTCGGCACGGCCGTGCTGGGTGCCGTCATGGCCTCCAAGGTCGACAACGACCTCGCGGGCAACTGGGCCGACGCCAAGCTGCCGCCGCTCACCCCGGCCCAGCTGGACCAGGCCTCCGAGGCGGTCCGGGGCGGCGTCGCGCCGGTCACCAAGGACACCCCGCCCGCCATCGCCGCGCAGATCACCGACGTCGCCCACGACACCTTCATCTCCGGCATGAGCCTCGCCTGCCTGGTGGCCGCGGGGGTCGCCGTCGTGGCCGTCTTCGTCGCGCTGCTCACCAAGCGGGGCGAGAACGCGGAGGCCGCGGGAGCGGGCGCCGGACACATCTGACGGACGCGCCGGCCCGGACCTTCCCTGGGGAGTTTTCGCCCATCGGAGTGATCGGGCCGGGAATTCCCCCGTTCGGACGCGTCGCAGGTCGCAGGGGGTCACGTCCTCCGTAAGGCCTGGAGGGTGACCGGTTCTGGGGCGCGCCGCCGGAGGGGGACCGCGCGTGCGCAGGCCTGGAGGCGTGGAACGGGGGTACCCGACTCATCGACCCGAACCGACCGCGAGGTCACGGGAGTTCAGGAGTTGATGATGGCGGGCTTCGGAAACGGTACGCGCAGGCACCCCCGTTCACGTGGCCGTACAGGCGCACGGACCGGGCCGGACAGCGCGACCCTGGGCATCGTCGGCGTCGTGTGCGCGGTGGCCGGCTTCTTCACGCTGGGCATCGTGCTCGGGCCGGCCGCGATGGTCTGCGGCTGGCTCGCGATGGGCCGCCGCTGGACCGGCTCCGGGCCGGTGCCGGCCTTGATAGCCCTGGTGCTGGGAGCGATCGACACGCTCCTGGCGGTCATCTGGCTGGCCGGCGGCGCGGGCAACGGCCTGCTCTGACACCGGCCGGGCAGCGGATGGCGACAGTGGGCCCGCGTGCCGCCCCGAGCGGCGTGCGGGCCCACTGGTCCGTACGGGGGCGTTCCACCGTTCACAGGTCCACCGTTCACAGGTCCCAGGTCCCAGGTCCCAGGTCCCAGGTCAACGGGTCCCCAGGTCCCGAGGCCCCCAGGTCCATGTGTCCCCCGGGATCTACGTGGGGGAGTGCTCCTCCGTCCCCGCCGACAGCGGATGCGGCAGCATTCCCGGGCCGCCCGTCAGGGCGGCGACCTCCGCCCGCAGCGCCCGCACCTCCTCCGCGAGCGCCTCGATCGCCGCCGTCTGCCGCCGCTCCTCCACGTCGTCCTTCTCGAACCGGGAGATGAACCAGGCGGCGATGTTCGCGGTGACCACACCGAGCAGGGCGATCCCGGAGAGCATCAGGCCGACCGCCAGCACACGGCCCATCCCCGTGGTCGGGGCGTGATCCCCGTACCCCACGGTCGTCATCGTCGTGAACGACCACCACACCGCGTCACCCAGCGTCTTGATGTTCCCGTTCGGTGAGTCCCGTTCCACCGACAGCACGGCGAGCGAGCCGAACATCAGCAGGCCGATGACCGCGCCCCCGACGTAGGTCGTCAGCCGGATCTGCGAGGCCATCCGTGCGCGCCGCCCCACCAGCATCAGCGTGGAGACCAGCCGCAGCAGCCGCAGCGGCTGAAGGATCGGCAGGATGACGGCGCACAGGTCGAGCCAGTGCGTGCGGACGAAGTCCCGCCGCTGCCGGGCGAGGGCGAGCCGGACGAGGTAGTCGGCGGCGAAGGCCCCCCACACCACCCACTCCACGACCGTGCAGACGCCCGCCACCGAACGGCCGGCGCCGCTGTCCACGATCGGCACGGCGTACGCGAGGGCGAACGCCACCGCGAGGACGAGCAGGGGCCGCTGGGTGCGCCGTTCCCAGCGGTCCTGTGCCGATTCTTCCTTCATGCCCGCATCGTAGGAAGAAAAAAGAGGAGCGGGGGCGGCGGGCCCATGGCC
>NZ_JBHWVI010000092.1:0-30796 GCF_042737005.1 Streptomyces sp. NPDC060027 | reverse complement strand
GCGAAGGTGCGGGCCGCGACGCGGGACGCGCAGCATGCGAAGTCGGCGCAGGACTCGGCTCAGTCGGATGTGACGAACGCGAACAGTGCGCTGGATGCGGCGAAGAAGATGGCGGCTGATGCCCGCAAGATGCGGGAGGAGGCGGCGCGGGACGCGAAGTCGAAGATCGATGAGGCTTCGGATGCGGGTATTCGCAATCGGAAGTGGTGGGAGGAGGTCGGGGACTGGTTCTCCGACAACTGGGACACCATCGTCACGGTCTGCAAGGTCGTCGTCGCGGTCGTAGGCATCATCGCGATGATCATCGGGGGGCCGATCCTCGGCGCGATCGTGCTGATCGCCGCCCTGGTGGTTCTCGCGGACACGCTCAACAAGTATCGCAAAGGCCAGGCCGGTCTGCTGGACGTCGCTTTCGCCGCGATGGACTGCATACCCGGCGGCAAAGGCATAACCAGCCTCGGCAAGCTGGCCAAGGGCATGAGAACCCTCGGCAAGGGTGGCCTCAAGGCCATGGCCAAGGGTTTCGGGAAGGGCCTGAGGAGAGAGGCTGACGACACCGTCGCCAGAAGCAAGCCCGCCAAGGGTCGTTGCGAGGGCGGCGATCCGGTCGACATGGTGTCCGGCGAGATGTTCATGGAACACACCGACGTCCAACTGCCGGCTCTGCTCCCCCTGGTACTCCGCCGTACGCACGTGTCGACCTACACCTCGGGACAATGGTTCGGTCCGTCCTGGGCCTCGACGTTGGACGAGCGGCTCGAGCTCGACAGTGAAGGTGCGCTCTTCGCCACCGAGGACGGCATGATCCTGGTCTACCCGGTTCCTGCCCCCGGGACGTCGGTGATGCCGGTCGAGGGGCCTCGTTGGCCGCTGGACTGGGACGGCGAGCCCGGCGCTCCCCTGCGTGTCACGGATCCCCAGACCGGTCATGTCCGGCATTTCGCACCGGGTTCCCGGCCGCTGGCCGCCGAGCAGGCGTTCACGCTTCCCCTGGCTGCCGTGTCGGACCGAAACGATCACCGCATCGACATCGACCGCGATCCTTACGGAACGCCCGTCGCCGTGCGTCACTCCGGCGGGTACCACGTGCACGTCGACACGGACGGAGGGCGCGTCGTCAGGCTGCGCCTGAGGGACGCGCAGGCGGGACCCGAAGGTACGACCCTTCTCGACTTCGGCTACGCGGACGGCAATCTCACCGAGATCTACAACTCCAGCGGCCTGCCCTACCGGCTCGCCTATGACGACCGGGCGCGCATCACCTCCTGGACCGACCGGACCGGGTCCTGGTATCGCTACCACTACGACGAGCAGGACCGCTGCGTACGTGGTGAGGGCGCGGACGGCTTCCTCGACTGCACGATCGCCCATGACGCGGAGGCCCGGGAGACGCGGTTCACCAACTCGCTCGGGCACACAACGCGCCACCGTCACAACGAGCTTCTCCAGCGCACGGAAGTCACCGATCCGCTCGGTCGTACCGTGCGTACGGATTGGGATCGCCACAACCGGCAGTTGTCCCGGACCGACGCGCTGGGCCACCGCACCTCCTTCGCGTACGATCCGCGCGGCAACCTCGCCACCATCACGCGGCCCGACGGGCGACGGACCTCCATGCGGTACGACGAACTGGACCTGCCCATCCAGGTTGTGGAAGCGGACGGGGCCGTTTGGCAGCAGACCTTCGACGCCCGGGGCAACCGTCTCAGCGTCACCGACCCGGCCGGGAACACGCGGCGGTACCTCTACGACGAGCAGGGGCGACGGACGGGCTCGGTCGACGCCCTGGGGCATGTCAGCCGTACGACCTGCGATCCCCTGGGCTTGTCGATCGCCGAAACGGATGCGCTCGGACACACGTCCCACGTGGAGCGGGACAGCTTCGGCCGAATCGTCCGTGCCGTCGACGCCGATGGCAATGTCGAGCTGATGGGGTGGACGGTCGAAGGTGCTCCCGCCTGGCGGACAGCGGCCGACGGGAGTCAGGAGCGCTGGGTATGGGACGGCGAGGGTCACCTGACCGCTCACATCGACGCGGCGGGAAACCGGTCCACGGCGCAGACGGGGCATTTCCATCAGCCCGTCGCCCGGACCGACCCGATGGGGGCGGAGCACCGGTTCACCTACGACACGGAGGTGAACCTGATCAAGGTGACGAGCCCACAGGGTTTGACCTGGGATTACGTCTACGACGAGACCAATCGGCTCACCGCCGAGACGGACTTCGAAGGCCGCACACTGACGTATACCTACGACGCGGCAGGACGGCTGGCATCCCGTACCAACGGTGCTGGGGAACGAGTCGCACTCACGCGGAACGACCTTGGTCGCGTGGTCGAGGAACGGAGCGCCCACGGAGTCGCCTCCTTCACCTATGACCCGATGGGACGTCTCCGTAGAGCCGCGAACGACGACAGTGTGCTGGAGCGCGCGTACGACGCCGTCGGACGTCTGCTGACGGAGTCGATCGATGGTGCCGAGACCGCGTACAGGTTCGACGCGATGGGCCGCCGCATCGAACGCCGCACCCCCAGTGGGATTGTCTCCACCTGGACCTACGACGCGGTGGGCCGGCCTGAAACGCTGAACGCGGGCGGACATCATCTGGACTTCGGCTTTGACGCCCTCGGCCGGGAACTGAATCGCGGATTCGGGTCCGGAGCCGGCCTCACGCAGACGTGGAACGCGGTGGGGCGGCTCACCAGCCAGTCCATCCTCGGCCTTGAGCCGAGGGCCGAGGTGCCGAGTCTGCAGCGAGCGTTCAGTTATCGCGCTGACGGCCTGCCTTCAGGTATCGATGATCTGACCACAGGGCAGCGCGCGTTCGACATGGATCGCGACGGGCGGGTCACCGCCGTCCGCGCACAGGACTGGACCGAGACCTATACGTACGACGGCCTGGGCAACATCCAGGGCTCGTCGACAGCCACGGACACTCCGAGGCCGACTGCGAGGGAGTACAGCGGGAACAGGCTCGTCCGGTCCGGGCGTACGACCTATGAGTACGACCGGCAGGGGCGGCCGGTTCGCACGGTGAAGCGGTTGCTCAACGGGCAGAGGCGGGTTGCGGCCTTCACCTGGGACGCGGAGGACAGACTCACCGCGACGGTCACACCCGAGGGCACCACGTGGCGCTACCGCTACGACCCCGCGGGACGGCGCTGTGGCAAGGTGCGGCTGGCTTCCGACGGGTCGGTGGCGGAGGAGATCCGATTCACCTGGGACGGCACCCGGGTCGCGGAACAGGTGGACCGAGACGGACACGCCACATCGTGGGACTACTTCTCCGGCACCCATCGACCGCTGACACAGCTCGACCATCGACTCTCCGCCCAGCCTTCCGGCGGTGAGTCCGGTGATCAGGGCGTGCCGGGTCTCCGGTTCCACGTGGTGGTCACGGACACGGTGGGGTCGCCCACCGAACTCGTGGATGAGCGAGGCGAGTTGGCTTGGCAGCAGCGAACCGCCCTGTGGGGTGGGCCGCTGCCCTCCCTGATGTCCGTCGCCGGCTCGGGGACGGACGTGGACTGCCCGCTGAGGTTTCCGGGACAGTACGCCGATCAGGAGACCGGCTGGCACTACAACTACGCGCGGTACTACGACCCGGAGAACGCGCGCTACGTCACACCGGACCCGCTGGGACTCGCTCCAGGCCCCAACCACTACGCCTACGTCTCGCACCCCTTCTTCTTCACCGATCCGCTGGGCCTGATCCGTAATCCGGCGACCGGCCGCTATGCCGTGGATCCGAATGCACCCGCGACCAGCCACAATCGCTCCTCGGAATATCCGCACTCGTACTGGGACTCCACGCACGAGGACATGGTCACGCGATTCACGGACGAGGGGCGCTCGGCTGGAGGTTGGCCCATGGACAGGAACGGCAACCGAATACCCAGGGACCAGCTCACGTGGCGCAACAATGCCGGTGAAATAATTCCCGGCGACTCGACCATTCTCACCTACGACCACAACCCGCGAGTCGTGGAGCATTACAATCAAACCGGCTACAACACCAGTTATGCGGAGCGTGAGACTTGGTACAATAACACAACTGATATGGAGCCGATGACGCGGGCGGACAATGGCCGCGACGGTCAGCGCGCACCGAGGTATCGGCAGGATACCGGACCGAATTATTCATGCAGAGGCGCTTAAAGAGAGGGATCGATGGATCCGGCTGCTATTGTCTCAGGTTTTCCGGGTGTCCAGGAGTTCCCGGAAGTGTCGAACGCTTGGCATTGGTCACCCGTGCCGGGGCTCGACTTTGCCGCGGTGCTCAGCGAGGATCGCCGACACCTGTTTCAGGTGAACGCGCGGGACTCCTACGACGAGGGTCTGGTCCGGTCGCTTCTGTTGGCGGCGCGGGAGAGCGAATCCCTCATTCTGTCGGGAGACGCCTTTCTGAATTCGGTCCCCGGGTTCCGGAATCCTGGCAGCGCGTTCGATGTCCTTGCTGCCGCGCGTCCGGGAGTGCACCGGTATCACGAAGTGCAGCAACCGGAGCTCCAGGAAGTAACCTGGGCGGTATTTCCCGGGTATGAGTGCGAATTCGCGAAGCCCGACAGGTACTCGCTGGAGGATGCCCGGGAGAGCTTCATCCGGTTTCTCAGGCCGGCCGATCTTCGGCGCTCGCCGACACCGTTCCTGCGGGTACGGTACGACAACACGGTGACCAAAGGCGGGACCGATGGGCCGGACGGTGTCCTGGTCGTACCGGGAACTCTGTACCGTGAACTCGAACTGCTCGACGGCGCCCCCGGAAGTTTTGTCGAGTTCGAGAATTTCCGCGGACAGGTGTTCCGGGTGGATTGGGACGGGAGCTGGATTCTCTCCGGGGGAGGGGTGGAAACTCGTCGTGTCGGGCTCGATGGGCTGCTCGAGTTCGCGGCAGAGGTCCTGAATGGCTGAGGCCCGCCTGCGAGTCACCGATGAAACCGGTGGAACCTGGGACGACCCCACGGAGGCCCAGGTTCAGCGCCTTTACGCCGGGTTGAATCTGAGGTGCAGGTTCCTCGTCCTGGATCGGCTCGACGTACCCGATGGCGGCCGGACCTACCTCCAGATCGCCCTCAACGACGACCGGACGATGGTGGTCGAGTGCAGAGAGGGAGGGCCCGATGCGCACTATCGGGCCGAAGTGCCCTTCACGGCCGAACATGGCGGTGATGATCTCGTCGTGCCCGTGCTGCGCGGCTGGGCCTCTCGTCGTGCGGGATGGCGCGGTGCCTTGCCCTGGGTGCGGTGGGACGTCGAGAGGGAAGCTCCGTGGAACGAGTCCCGGGGCTGACGCCCCGTCCCCCGTGTGGCTGAAAGCACACCCCGTCCTGTCTCGCCCGTGAACCACTCGTGCACGCATCGTGCGCAGTCCGTGACGATTGGTCGGGGGCGGGCCGGTGGGGGATTCGCTGCCGCACAGTTCGGTGGGCCCGGAGATCACCGGGCTCAACAGGGAACCGAGCGCCTTCCGTTGCACGTCGGTAACGTCGAGTCCGGTGTGCTTCAGGGGTCTTGACGCGCCTTGAGGGGCTTATGTGCGGCTGATACGGTGCCATGGCTTGACACTCGCTCCAGCGCTGGCTATTCGGCCAGGTCGCGCGGTACGTCCCGTAAAGGGATGCGGGGGTGAAGTGTCCTGTTTGGCGCATGAATTGACAGACATTTTCTTGGGTGTACGGGGAGCGGTTGCGTGAAGATCCAAGAGCGTACGGGGGCGGGCAACAACCGTTCCGCCACGTCGGCTCACCCGGCGATGGGTGAGCGTCTTCCCACGCCGCCTCGCGAGCGCAAACCCGCGCTGGCCGCTCTCGCGGTGCTCCTCATCCTCGTCGGCGCGCTGGGCGCCACCATGCTGGTGCTGCGCGCCGGGGACCGCATCGAGGTCGTGAAGGTGACGAGTGACATCCAGGCCGGTGAGTCCGTGGGCGGTCACGTGACCTCCGTGCTGGTCGCGGACGACCCCTCCATCAACTACGTCCTGTGGCAGCAGCGCGAAAAGCTCAAGTCGTTCAAGGCCAAGTCCCCGATCTACGAGGGGACCATCGTCATCGGCGACATGTTCACCAAAGGCACCACCGTTCCCGCCGGCAAGGCCTCCGTGGGCGTCTCCCTCAAGGAGGGCCAGTACCCCGCGGGCATCAAGTCCGGTGACACGGTGGCCGTCTACCGCGTCGGCGCGAGCGGATCCAGCGGCAGCCGCGGTTCGTCGAGTTCCTCCGGTTCGAGCTCGTCGAGCGCGGACGACGCTCTCATCGTCGACCGGGCGAAGGTCAGTCACGTCCAGGGCCAGAAGGACAGCACGATCAGCAGCACCAATCTGCCTGTCACCCTCATCGTGGACAGCGGTCAGGCGGCGTCCGTCGCCGACGCCGCCTCGGCCGGTCAGGTCGCCCTCGTCATCGTCCCCGGCAACTAGAGGCGAGTGAGTAGACAGACATGGCGCTCATCGCCCTCGCCGCAGACAAGGGTTCCCCCGGAGTCACCACCGCCGCCGTGGCACTCTCGGCGGTCTGGCCCCGCAGGGTCCTGCTCGCCGAGACCGACCCGGCGGGCGGCGACCTCGTGTACCGCAGCGCGGCGGCCCACGGTGGCCCGCTGAACCCCAACACCGGCATGCTGTCGATTGCTGCGACCGCCCGCCGCGGACTCGTGCCCGACCAACTCTGGGACCACGTCCAGCCGTTGAGCGGCGGACTCGAAGTCCTCGTCGGGCTCGGGATGGCCGAGCAGGCCGCCGGTCTCGCCGGACTCTGGCCCACCCTGGGCCGGGCGTTCGCGCAGCTCGCCGACTCCCCGAACGCGCCCGCCGACGTCATCGCCGACTGCGGGCGCATCAGCGGGGACACCCCGGCCGTCGAACTCTTCCCGCACGCCGCCCTGGTGCTGCTGCTCGCCCGTACCGAACCCGAGGCCATCGCGCGCGTCCGCGACCGGGCCGCCGCGCTCTCCGCCAAGCTGCACGGCGGCCCGCGCGGCGCCGCCGGTCTCGCCACACCGTTCATCGGCGTCATCCTCATCGCCGACCCGGGCGACTCCGCCAAGCTCGTCCACCAGGTCAACGACATGCTCGTGGCGGCCCAGACCGGTGCCCGCGTCGTGGGCACGCTCGCCGACGACCGCGCGGGCGCCGACCAGTTGGCCGGACGCAGGCGCGGCCGCCTCGACAAGTCGCTGCTGATCCGCTCGGCCCGCAAGGTGGCCGCGGATCTGTACCAGCAGTACGGCGCCGCCTGGTCCGTACCCGCCGACGGACCCCACGGGGTGCACGGGCAGCCCGCTGCCGGAGCCGGCCGATGACCGCCGTCGACCACCAGTTGGTCAAGCGGTTCCGGCAGGACGCCGGTGACCGTATCGCCGAGCAGCGTCGCGAGGACCAGGTCCGCGGCGTCACCCCGATGTCGAGCGAGGACGAGCGGCACTACGCCCGCGCCGTCATCGCGCAGATACTCGAGGACCACGCCCGCACCGAGATCAACCTCGGCCGGACCCCGCTCGACGCGGAGACCGAGGAGCAGTACGCGGCCGCCGTGCACGCCGCGCTCTTCGGCGTCGGCCGGCTCCAGCCGCTGCTGGACGACCCGGAAGTCGAGAACATCGACATCAACGGGTACGACCAGGTCTTCATCGGCTACGCGGACGGCCGGGAGACGAAGGGGGACTCCGTCGCCGAGAACGACGAGGAACTCGTCGAGCTGATCCAGGTTCTCGGCGCGTACTCGGGTCTGTCGTCCCGGCCCTTCGACTCCGCCAACCCGCAGCTCGACCTGCGGCTGCCGGACGGTTCCCGGCTCTCCGCCGTCATGGACGTGACCCGCCGGCCTGCCCTGTCGATCCGCCGGGCGCGCATGGGCAAGGTCTTCATGTCCGACCTGGTGGGCAACGGCACCCTGACCCCCGAGGTCGCCCACTTCCTGGCCTGCGCCGTACGGGCCCGCAAGAACATCATGATCGCGGGAGCCACCAACGCGGGCAAGACGACGCTGCTGCGCGCCCTCGCCAACGAGATTCCGACGCACGAGCGGCTCGTCACCGTCGAACGCGCCCTGGAACTCGGCCTCGACACCTTCGCCGACCTGCACCCGAACGTGGTGGCCTTCGAGGAGCGCCTGCCCAACTCGGAGGGCCAAGGTGCCATCACCATGGCCGAGTTGGTCCGTCGGTCGCTCCGTATGAATCCCTCCCGCGTCATCGTCGGCGAGGTCCTCGGCGACGAGATCGTGACGATGCTCAACGCGATGTCGCAGGGCAACGACGGCTCGCTCTCCACGATCCACGCGAACAGCTCCAGCGAGGTCTTCAACCGCATTTCCACGTACGCGCTCCAGGCGACCGAGCGACTGCCCATCGAGGCCAGCCAGATGCTCATCGCGGGCGCGGTGAACTTCGTCGTCTTCATCCAGCGCCGCAACGAGTACGAGTCCGGTGGCCGCCTCCAGCGCATGGTGACCTCCGTGCGCGAGGTCAACGGCGTCGACGGGCGTGTGCTGTCCAGCGAGGTGTTCGCCGAGGCCCCGGACGGCCGGATCGTCCCGCACGCGCCCATCGCCTGCCTCGACGATCTCGTCGCGCAGGGCTACCGGCTGCCCGGCAGCGGGAATTGGTGATGACGATGACCCAGGACATGACGCCCGTGATGCCGGACATGACGCCCGCGACGCCGGGCACGACCTCGCTCGCGGCGCTCGACTCGCTCGGTTCCATGGGCGGGCTGTTCTCCACGACCGTGCTGTACGCGCTCGCGTGCGGTGTCGCCGTCGGCGGTGGCCTCGCGCTGCTCACGGTCGCCGTACGCGGACTGCCCGCCAAACCCGAGCACGAGAAGCAGAAGGCGAGCGAACGCGCCGGCGAACTGCTCCGCTTCGCCGGACAGCGCGGCTCGATCGCCGCGATCGCGGGTCTCGTCGTCCTCCTCCTGACCCGCTGGGCCGTCGCCGGTATCGCGGCCGGCATCCTCGTCTTCTTCTGGGACAAGCTCTTCGGCGGCGCCTCGGAGGAGCGGGCCGCGATGCGCCGCGTGGAGGCGCTGGCGTCCTGGACCGAGTCGCTGCGGGACACCATCGCGGGCGCGGTCGGCCTGGAGCAGGCCATCCCCGCCTCGGCGCGCGCCTCGGCTCCCGTGCTGCGGCCGCATCTCGACGCGCTGGTGGACCGGCTGCGTTCCCGCACGCCGCTGCCCGAGGCCCTGCAGCACCTGGCCGACGAGATCGACGACGCCTCCGCGGACATCATCGTGGCCGCGCTCATCCTCAACGCTCGCCTCCGCGGCCCCGGTCTGCGTCAAGTGCTGGGCGCCCTGGCCAAGTCGGCGCGCGAGGAGGTCGACATGCGGCAGCGCGTGATGGCCCAGCGCGCCTCGACCCGGCGCTCCGTGCAGATCGTCGTCGCGGTCTCCATCGCCTTCGTCCTCGGGCTGTCGATCTTCAACCGCGAGTTCGTCGAGCCGTACGGCACGGCGGTCGGTCAGCTCGTACTCGCCTGTGTGTGCGGGCTGTTCGCCCTCGGATTCTGGTGGCTGCGCAAGCTGTCCACGATCGAGACTCCGGAGCGGTTCCTGGTCCGGGACGAGTCGTCCGTGCAGTTCGTGCGCCCCCGTACGCCGGTTCCTGGTGATGAGGCGGTACGCCGATGAACCTGACCATGCCGATCGTGATCGGCGCCGTCCTGGGCCTGGGCGTCTACGCCCTCGTCCGCGCGCTCATGCCGTCGAGGCGCAGCGCTGTCGCGCAGGTCGCGCGCATCGACGCGATGCGGGCGCGCGGGGCGGCGTACGAGTCCGCCCACCACGGGCAGCAGGACACCGGGCGGCTCGGCAGCCTGCGCGCCCAAGTGGGCACGCGCGTCGCCGACTTCTATCTCCAGCAGGGCTGGGAGCTGCGGTCGCTCCGGGCCGATCTGGCGGTTCTGGACCGGAGCTGGGAGAGGTTCCTCGCGACGAAGGTGCTGCTGGCCGCGGCCGGTGTCTTCTTCGGCCCGCTCCTCTTCGCCGTCGTCTGGACGCTCGGCGTCGGCCGCAGCCCGATCATCCCGGTCTGGCTGGCGCTGCTCTTCGCGGTCGTGTTCTTCTTCCTCCCCGATGTGGAGGTCCGGCGGGACGCGGTGGACAAGCGGCGCGACCTGCGGCGGGTGATCGGCGCGTATCTGGACCTGGTGTCGATGAGTCTGGCGGGCGGCCGGGGTCTGCCCGAGGCGCTGATGGCCGCCGCCGAGATCTCCGACGGCTGGGCCACGCAGCGCATCCGCAACGCGCTCGCCGACGCCCGTATCACCGGCATCAGCCAGTGGCAGGCGCTCGGTTCGCTCGGCGAGGAGCTGGGCGTCGAGGAGCTCAAGGATCTGTCCGCCTCCCTGGCGCTGGTCGCGGACGACGGCGCCAAGGTGCGCGAGTCGCTCGCCTCGCGCGCCGAGACGATGCGCCACCGCGAGCTCTCCGAGATCGAGGGCAGCGCGGGCGAGAAGTCGCAGTCGATGCTGGTCGCCCAACTGCTGCTGTGCGCGGGCTTCCTGGTCTTCCTGATCTTCCCGGCGGCGATGCGCGTGTTCCAGGTCTGAGCATCCGCGATGCCCGAAGCGACACGCATCCCACCACTATCCTTCGAGAGGACAACTCACCATGAACGGACGGAACTTCAGCACCGGGATCCCGGGGGTGGACTTCCTGATCACCTTCCTCCAGGGGCGGGTGCAGCGTGCCCGCTCCGGCGAACTCGACCGGGGTGCGTCCGCGGTCGAGTGGGTCATCATCTCCGCCGTCGTCGTCGCCATCGTCGGCGTGGTCGCCGCGATCATCAACGCGGCGCTGAGCGACGGCGCCAACAAGGTCGGTGACTGCATCAGGGGCACCGACGCGGGCAAGACCTGCTGATTTCATACGGGGATACGGGTGCGAGCACGTCGAGGTGTACGTCGCTGGGTGCGCCGCAGGGTGGAGGCAGCCTCCGCCCGCGGCGACTCCGGCATGACCGCGATCGAGTTCGTGCTGCTCACTCCGGTGCTCTTCTTCATGATCTTCGCGACGGTGCAGTTCGCGCTGTACTTCTTCGCGGACCATGTGGCCCAGGCGGCGGCCCAGGCCGGCGCCCGCAAGGCCCGCGCCACGGCCGACGCGCAGCCCGGCGCCTGGCGCGGCGAGGCGCGTGACGTCGTCGACAGTTACATCCGCCAGCTCGGCCCGCAGCTGGTGCTGTCCCCGGACGTGACGCTGCTCCAGCCGGAGCAGAACACCGTGGGCGTCGAGATCACGGCGAGGGTCCCCTCTGTCTTCCCGGGCCTGGACCTGACGGTGCACGCGCAGTCGTCGGGACCGGTGGAGCGGTTCGTGGAGGAGGAGAACTGATGCGAGCAGAGGCCCTGTTCACCGTCCTCCGTCAGCGGATGTCCGGCCGCCGGCGCGACCGGGGGCTGTCCACGATCGAGGTGGTGATCCTCGCCCCCGTGATGATCCTCTTCATTCTGGTGCTGGTGGCCTTCGGGCAACTGGTCGACGGGCGCGGCGCGTTGGACGGCGCCGCCCGGGACGCGGCGCGCGCGGGCTCGATCCAGAAGGACCACGCGACCGCCATCGCCGAGGCGAGGAAGGCGGCCGAGGCCGACCTCGCGGATGTCTGCTCGGGCCCGGTGACCGTGACACAGACCAGCGCGGGCTTCGAACCGGACACGCTCTTCACCGTCGAGGTGAGCTGCGAGGTACGGGGCCTCGCGATGCTCGGCCTCGACGTCCCCACCACCCTGGAGGCAAGCTTCAGCTCCCCGCTCGACCCGTTCCGGAGGACGGCGTGAAGCCGCTCTCCGCGGTACGCGGCCGGATCGCGGCACGCCGCGCGCGTCTCGACGACCGCGGTTCGGGTGCCGGCGCGGTCATCATCTTCGCGCTCGTCTTCCTGTCGCTCTCGGCCTTCGTCATCGACGGCGGTATGTCCATCTCCAAGCGGGAGCGCGCCGCCGACATCGCCGAACAGGCGGCCCGTTTCGCGGCGCAGGACATAGATCTCGACTCGCTCTACGAGAACGAGAACGGCCCCGCGCCCATCAACTTCGAGAACTGCGGCGCCCGCGTCAAGGCGTTCGCCCGCGAGATGGGCATGTCCGGCGCCGACATCGCCGCCACCCACTGCGTGACCGCCGACGCCGAACAGGTCGAGGTCGAGGTCCAGCTGACCTACTCGCCGGTCTTCATCGGCATGTTCTACGGCGGCGACGTGACCGTCCACGGCAGTGCGGTGGCGGAGAACGAGGTGGGCTGAGGCCGGTGCCTGGGGGCGATCGTCTTCGCGTGGCCCCCGGCCGGACGCCGCTCAGTCCATGTCGATCCCGAGATCCCGCGTCAGGATCTCCAGCAGCCGTATCTCCGGCACTTCCGGAACCCGGTGGTGGGCCTTCCTGATGTGCGTGACGAAATCCGGGGGCAGGGAGACGTGGTACTTGCCGAGGTAGTAGGGGAGGTCCTGGCGCCACAGCCAGGTTCCGTCCGTGTAGAGCGAACCGATGCCGGACAGGTCAGGAGCCTCCGGGTCCAGGACGTCGGGTCCCGCGCTCATCTCGCTCCAGATTCCGGCACCATGTCGGAGATAGGCGATGATCTCCGCCTCGTCCGGTTCTCCCGTCGCCTTCACGGAGTCCCGCAGGGGTCCCTCCAGAGGGAGTCCCCACCCCGGGGCGAGTTCGGAGAAGAACCCCGCGGGGCGAACCGCCTGAGCCCCTCGGTCGCGTTCCTGCCCTCGGGGCTGATCCCGGTGCGATCCGTCCGGGACCGGCAGCCAGTCCAGGAGCTCCTCCGATCGAGTGGGAGGATCGGCGTCCGTCGTGAGGGACACCGGCAGCTCCAACTGGGCCGCTCGCGCCAGTGCGTGAGGGGAGAGGAAGGTCCGGGACCCTCGCTGCACGTGGCCGCTCAGGTCCAGCCGAACGACGTGTCCCCGGTGACGGACGTCCTGGATCTCCTTCAGGGACGGGGAGATGAGGTCGATGAGTTCGTCGATCACTCCGTCGAAGCCCTGGTGAGGCTCACCGGTCACCTGGATCGCCCAGCATCCCTCGCCGGGGCGAAATGACGAACCGGCCGTCGGCTCCCTGGACAAGGTGGGCGCGATGCCCAACTCGGCGGTGATCTCGCGCGGTTTCAGGTTCCGCCCGGTGATGAGAAGCGCGGCTTGGGGCGTTCCCCATGAAGCGAACAGTTCCACGGCGGCTCCTCACCGATCGCTGACGCTGGTCGTGACCGTGACGGGAACGCGGAGGGCGGCCGCCCTCTGGACGACCTCGGGGGGCAGCACGAACGTGGCACCGCGGCCGACGAAACCGAAGAGGTCGATGTGGATGCCGTATCCCTGGGCGGCCAGTCGGGTCAGTGCGGAAGAACGGGGTTCCACCATGTCCAAGAGGGTCCGGAGCTGATCGCTGATTCCCCCTGGCATTCTGTCGTGGACCTGGAGTGTCCAGAGGCCGTCTTGAGACGATTCCGGACCCTGGCGATCGCTTCCCGGTTGCCGAACCGACGTCGGAGGCAAGGAGAGCGCCCGGGAAACGAGTTCCGCGTCCAGGTCCGGCTTCCGGACGACGAGCTTCACGGCAGTTTCGACCCGCGGGCCTTCACTGTGCGTGTACTCCATCAGGCGCCCTCGTCGTCGAAGGTGACGGGGCTGTACGTCTTTGCGTAGGCGGCAAGGAAAGCGGTGGCTTCCTCGGGAAGCGGAAGGGGTGTCGCGGCGACGTAGTCGAGGAGCCGTTTCGGCGCGTAGTAGTCGACGAAACGGTATTCCACCCGGGCCAGGTCGGCCGCGTCGGCATACCGATGCGCCACTCCGAGGGATCTCAACAGATCGGAAAGGCCGCAGGTGCCGACCTGGTCGCCGAGATCGATGGGGAGGCGATAGCGGGTCACGTCGGACGGTGAGACCGGAAGCGTTCCCTCGCCGATGGCCCGGAGTTGGGGGAGACCGAGGCCGAGCCACGGGCCGCACTTCTTCACCACCATCCAGCGGTCGGACACCTGGCTCTGGAAGATGTCGCACTCGTCGCCCGAGAAGACGGGAAACATTCCCAGGCCCATCCGCGTGAGCGGTGGGAGGGTCCCGGTCCCGTCCAGGCTGTCGACCTCTTCGTGTCCCGCCTGCACGAACCGAAGGAACTCGCCGTGGAATGCGGCGCGTTCGTCGGATTCCTCCAGGCAGGAGAAGTGGAGATTGCCGTCGAGGTAGGAGGGCGAGGCGGCCCACAGATCCGGAATGAGCCGGTATCCGATGACCTCTCCGCACCAGCCATCGACCGGAGGGGCCGGCGTGCCGCAGATCTGGCAGCAGTTGACGTCGTGCATGGATCTCCTGCCAGCGGTCAGCTCCTCGGGGCGAGGGGGCGAGGGGGGCGGGATGCCCTGGCCGCCGTCGGGCTACTTCTCCCCGCCCTTCTTCTCCGTCTTCACTCCCTCGGAGACGTCCTTGGCCAGCTTGTCGTCGAGCTTCTTGAACTCGCGGACGACGGCCTCGGACATCTCGGCGAGGGCGTCGAGGGCCTGGCCGATGTCCTCGCGGCCGTCCTCCCAGCCGGACTCGAAGTCGTCCAGGGCGTCGTAGACGGTGTGGTCCCCGAGGTCGTCCTTGAAGGACTCGAAGAGCTTCTTGGTGTGGTTCAGCCGGGTCTTGATGTCCCGCAGCCGCCCGCCGTAGTCCTCCAGCTCGCTCAGCGGGAGCGCGAGGTCGCTCTTGCCGCCACCGCCCATGTCGGTTCCTCCTCCTGGAGCTCTGAAGTTTCGGTCATGCGAAGCGGAAGGTGCTGGTCACCGCGTCGAAGATGCCGTGGAACGCCTCGGCCAGGTCCAGCACCGGACTGGCTCCGGAGACGAGAACGACCTGTTCGGTGGTTCCCGGGACCGGGATGCACGTCTGGGCCAGCGCCATACGAAGGGTACGGGTGAAGGGGTGTTACGACCGGGGTGCGGTGACCGTTCCGCTGCGTATGGCCTGGAGGAGGTGGCCCACGGGGGCGGGGTTGGTGGAGAGGACCGTGGCGGGGTCGTCGGACTCGCGGAGGTGCAGGGTGGCTTGGGTGGAGGCGAGTTCGACGCAGGAGTCGCCGTCACCGGGGCCCGAATAGGACGACTTCTGCCAGTTGCCGGGGGTGCTCATGGGCGTCTCACAGCTCCTTCGCCAACCTGTGGATGAATTCGCGAGACCGGGCGGTCCCCAGCGACACATCCTCCACTTTACGGAAAAGTGTTCGATAGGCGTCGAGTTGGTCCTCGGCGTCGATGAAGGCGGCGCCTTGGGGTGCGTCGCGTACGACGGTGTCCAGCTTCGGTACGAGGCCTCCCGCGTAGGCCATGGCGCTCGTGGCGCCGCCGAACCCTTCGAGGTCGAAGGGGATGACTCGCACGGTGATGTGGTCGGCTTCGGAGAGTTCGAGCAGGTGGGTGAGCTGGGCCCGTGAGGTTGCGCGGTCACCGACCATGATGCGCAGCGCCGCCTCGTGGACGACCCCGTCGTACCGCGTAGGGGTGGGGCCTTCGAGTATCAGCTTGCGCTGCATGCGGTGCCGGACGCGCAACTCGATCTCGCCGTACGGGAGTTCCGGCACTCGGTACGAGAACACCGAGCGAGCATAGTCCTCGGTCTGGAGGAGGCCCGGGATGTGCAGGAACTGGGCTTCCCGGAGAAACGTGGCGTGGTGCTCCAGTTCGGCGAGGTCGAGAAAGGGTGTGGGCAGCAAGCCGCGGTACTGCTCCCACCATCCGTGCGTCCGGTCGGTCGCCATGGCGACCAGGGCGTCCACGAACGCCTCGTTCGTGCAGACGTAGTGGGCCGCGAGGCGGCGCAGCCGCTTCTCGCTGACACCCGCGAGACCCGCCTCGATCTGGCTGATCTGAGCTGGGTTCACTTCGAGCAGGGTCGCCGCCTCGCGAGACGCGAGCCCTGCCACCTCGCGGAGTCTGCGCAGTTCGACCGCCAGGCGCGTCTGACGTGCCGTTGCGTCGCGCCTCAATGCCATCGGGTCCCCTCTCAACGCGCCTGCGGGCGCGACTCGTTCGGGGTCAGATTACGGGACCGGCTTGTGAAACCTTAATAAGTAGGTCTACGTTCGGTGACGTAAAGAACACTCTGCGGTACTTCGAGGGTCCGGAAGCGCACCACTCCGTCCTGCCGTGACGGCTGTGGCACTGCCACCGCCCGGCGCCGCCGAGCTCGGTCGACTCCTCATCTCACGAACGGAGTTCACGCATGCCCGAAACCGAACCCTGGACCTACGTGCTGCACATCCCCCAGGACGACCGTGCGGTGACCGTCTGCCGCCGCACTGTCCGTCTGATCCTGACCCTGCACGGGCTGATCCGCCTCGTGGACGTGGCCGAGCTGCTGGCGGCGGAGCTGGTCTCCAACGCCGTACGGCACACGAAGGGGCCCGCCGCCCTGCGGCTGCACTGGCGGGACGGGGTGCTGCGGATCGGTGCCTGGGACGCGAGCCCGGTGCCGCCGCCGCACGATCTGGTGGCGGCCCCCGACGCGGAGGTGGGCCGGGGTCTCGTCCTCGTCCGGGCCTGCGCCGACGACTGGGGCTGGCATCCCCTGCGACAGGGCGGCGACAGCGGCAAGTACGTGTGGTGTGACCTGGCCGCGGCGTAGTCGTTGATCGCGTCGGACTGCCCGGGCGGCATTCGCTGACCGTACGGCCGCTCGTCCTGGAGCAGGACAACGTTCCGGTGATTGCGGACGAACGAGAGGCCGAGCGGGACGTACCACTCGTGCCTGGTCGATCCAGGCGAAGCAGATCTGGAGGGACCTGATGGCCGCGATCCACTACTTCTTCCGGCACCCGGTGGCTGAGCAGGTGCGGGAGGAGGGCCGAGAGGAAGGCCGGGAAGAGGGCCGGGCCGAGTCTCATGCCGAGATGACGCTGCGCATCCTCGAGTGGCGCGACATCCCCGTCTCGGGCGCGGTCCGTGAGCGCGTCCACGCGAGCACCGACCTCGAGCAGCTCGAGACCTGGGAGAGGCGTGCGGTGAACGCGAGGACCGCGGAGGGTCTGTTCGCCGACGACGTGACCTGAACCGTACGCGGAAGGAAGTCTCCAGGGGCACGTTGCGGATCTCAGGGTGTGAACGGGGCGTTTGTGCGGAGAGCGTGAGGGCCGTGGCGGTGTGGTTGCGGGAGCGTGAAGGTCGCGGGGTGGCGAGGGGGGCCGGGCGAGGCGGCAACTCGGGTTTACGGGGCGGTTGGTGACGAAACGGACGGCCGCTTCCCGTGGCCCCCTGCCCGGCCTTCGACGCCCTCCGTAAACTCTCAGTAGGCTCGGTTCACCCCTGACCTCACGCCCTCCCCAAACGACCCCAGGACACCCGCCATGGCGCGACGCACCACTTCCAGTTCGACGGGCGGTTCGCCGGGTCCGAGGAATCGGACGCCGCAGCCCCTGCCCCGGCGTCGCCGGACGTTCGGTGACTTCGTGAAGGCGTTCGGGGCCTTCGTCGCCCTGCTGGTGCTGCTCGTCGGCGTGCCTGGCGCGCTGGTCGTCAGCGTGGGGTGGCCGCTGCCGCACGGAGCGCCCCACTGGGACTGGCTCCAGCAGGAGATCACCGTCGGCACGTTCATCCGCGTGCTGACGGTCATCGTGTGGTTCGCGTGGGCGCAGTTCACCGCGTGTGTGCTCGTCGAGGTGAAGGCCGCGCTGTCGGGCGTCGGGCTGCCCAACCGGGTACCGGGCGCCGGGGCGAGCCAGTTGCTGGCCCGTCAGCTCGTCGCGGCGGTCCTGCTCGTCGGCGCCGCCGCCGCGAGCTTCACGCCGGGCCTCTCGCAGCTCGGCCAGAGCCTGGAGGGCAACCAGCACGGCTCCGTCGCCGCCGCCCAGCAGACCCCGGGCGGGCTGTTCGGGCAGCAGCGGGAGCAGGCGGCCGCCGGTGCCGCGGCCGCGGTCGCCGAGCAGGCCGCCGACGCGGCCGCCGACGCGGCGTCCCAGGCGGACAGCGGCGGCTCCGCCGAGCACGGCGACACGAAGTACTACCGGATCCAGCCCCCCGAGGGCCGGCATCACGACTCGCTCTGGGAGATCGCGCAGCGGCACCTCGGTGACGGGCGCCGGTACAAGGAGATCTACCAGCTCAACAAGGACCGTACGCAGCCCGACGGGTCCAAGCTGTCCGAGGCCAGCCTCATCCGGCCCGGCTGGATCATGGAGATGCCCGGCGACGCCCACGGCGGCGAGCTCGTCGAGATGCCCGACGCGACCCCCGAGGTCTCGGAGCAGGTCCAGGGGCAGATCCACGACTACGCGAGGACCGGCGACCACCAGCAGGGCGGCGGCAAGCAGGGCGCCGACGGCGGTCGGCGGGCCGACCAGGGCGACCGGGACACCGCGCACATCCACGTGCCCCGGCAGCGGCCCGGCGGCGACAGCGGCCGGGGGGCCGAACGCGCACCCGCCGAAGCCGCACCGCACGCGCGGAACGAACAGACCTCGCAGACGGCCTCCGAGGAGAGCGGCTTCTCCTTCGGGCTGCCCGAGACCCTCGTCGGCGCCCCCCTTCTCGCCGCCGGGCTCCTCGGCGCCCTCGGCCGGCGCCGCCGCCAGGCCCTGTGGCAGTCGGCTCTCGGCGCGGTCGGCGGACGGCGCGGCATGGAGCCGCCGGTTCCGACCGGGTCCGCCGCGGACGCCCAGGACGCGCTGCTCGTCGGCGCCGACCCCGAGGGCGTACGCCTTCTCGACCTGTCGCTGCGCGGACTCGCGGCCGCGCTCGCGGACGAGTCGCGCCCCCTGCCCACCGTCTACGCGGCCTGGCTCGGCGGCAACGGCGATCTGCACCTCCAGCTCGCCCAGCCGGCCGGGAAGCCGCCCACGCCGTGGCAGCTCGGGCAGGACCAGACGTTCTGGATGCTGGCGCGGGCGGACGCCGAGCGGTACGAGGAGGTCGACACCGCCGCCCCGTACCCGGGCCTCGTCAGCCTCGGCACCATGGACGACTCGCGGCTGCTGCTCAACCTGGAGGCCGTGCCCGGCATCGTCTCCCTGAGCGGGAGCGCGGCCGACCGCGCGGGTGTCTTCGCCTCCGTCGCCGCGGAACTGGCCACCAACGGCTGGTCCGACCGCATGACGATCACGCTCGTCGGCTTCGGCGAGGACCTGACACCGCTCGCGCCCAACCGGCTGCGCCACCTCGACGACGTCGAAGCGCTCGTCGAGACCATGGAGGCCGAGACGCGGCAGCGGCGCGGCGCCCTCGGCGCGGCCGGACACGACTCCGTGCTCACCGGCCGCACGGGGCCCGCCCAGCACACCCGTTGGGCCCCGCACCTCGTCCTCCTCGCCGTCGAACCGTCCGCCGAGGACGCCGTCAAGCTCGCCGAACTCGCCTCCGAAGCGAGCCGGTTGGGAATCGGCTACCTCGTCGGCACCGAGTCCGGCGATCTGCCCGGAGCCGCCTGGGAGATGGAGATCACCGACCAGGGCAAGCTGCTCGCGCCGCTGCTCGGCCTCGAACTCGACGCGCAGATGCTGCCGGTCGCGCAGCAGCGGGCGGTCGTGGAGCTCTTCGTCGAGGCGGACCCGGATCGCGGGCCCGACGGGCCGACGAACTCCCCGCCGTTCCTCGTCGACATCAGCGAGCAGGGGCGGCCCGCCGTGTACGCGCGGCTCGTGGGCCCGTACGAGATCATCGGTCTGGAGACGCCGGACGGCGAACGCAGCCCGCTGCTGCACGAGGCGCTGGCACTGCTCCTGCTGCACCGCGAAGGGGTGCACCCGCGCGTGCTGTCCTCCGCGCTGTGGCCGCGCGGCGTCACCGACGACGTGCGCGACGCGCTCGTCGAGCGGTTGCACGGCTGGCTCGGCAACGACGCCGACGGCACACCCCGCCTCGGCACCGACGCGACCGGGCGGCTCACGCTGGCCAAGTCCGTCGTCTCCGACCTGGACGTGCTGCGCTCGCTCTACCACGAGGCGACGCAGGGCAAGGGCGTCAACAGCCGTGTGGTGCGCGGGCGGTTGCTCACCGACGCGCTCGTCCTCGTCCGGGGTCCGCTGCTCGCAGACCGTCCGCAGGGGCGCTACGGCTGGCTCACCCACGAGATCATCGACGCCCAACTGCCGCTGCTCGTCGCGGACATCGGGCTCGCCCTGTCCGCGTTCCATCTGGAGAAGGACCGGGCGGAGAAGGCGATCGAAGCGCTGAACGCCTCGATGAACTCGGCACCGGCGGACGAGCGGCTGTGGAACGAGCTGCTGCGCGCGACGCAGGCGACGGGGGACAACGACCGGTTGAAGCGGCTCGCCGCCGATCTGGTCGCCCGCAGCGGGGCACGGGGACTGCCGCCCCGCACGGAGGCCCTGCTCGACGAGCTGCTGCCGGCCTGGCGGAGCGGCGCCACCGCGGTGGGATGAGCCACGGCGGCCCCGGCCCCGACGACGCGATCGCCCCGCGCCGCGGCTGAACGGCTGAGGCGGGGGCGAAACGGGTGGGGCGCAAGAGGTGGGCGAAACGGGTGGGCGAAACGGCCGGGGCTGAACGGTCGAGGCCGATGCCGGCGTCGCCGTGGCCGTCGTAACGGATTCTTCCTGGGGGAACGCGTGGATCTCGACCTCTGGCTCGTCGTCGTCGCCGCGCTCTGGGGCGCGGCGGCCGGGCTGCTGGTGCCCCGGCCCGCGTACCGCCTCGCCGTCGAGCCGGACGAGCCGTGGCGCGACCGCTGCCCCGACGGGCAGCCGATCACCGGGGTCGCGCGCGGGTGGCTCGGGCTCGCCAGGTCGCCGGGCGGTTCCTGGTACGGCCCCGGCACCCTCCTCGTCCCGCCGGCCACCGCCCTGGTCTGCGCCGGGCTCGCCCTCGCGACCGGTACGCGTCCGGAACTGGGCGCCTGGCTGCTGCTCGCCCCGCTCGGCGTCCTGCTCGCCGTGGTGGACTTCCGGGTGCAGCGGCTGCCGGACGCGCTGACCCTGCCGCTCGCGGTGGCGGCGCTCGCGCTGCTCGGGGTGGCCGCCGCCCTGCCCGAGCACGCGGGGGAGTGGCTGACGGCGCTGTTCGGGGCGCTCGCGCTCGCAGGCGCGTACTTCGTGCTCTTCCTCATCAACCCGAACGGCATGGGCTTCGGCGATGTGAAACTGGCGCTCGGCCTCGGGGCGGTGCTCGGCTGGTACGGGTGGAGCGTGGTGTTCCTGGGGACCTTCGCGGGCTTCCTGTTCGGCGCGCTCTACGGGGTGGTCCTGGTGATCGCGCGGCGCGCGGGGCGCAAGACGTCGATCCCGTTCGGCCCGTTCCTGATCGCGGGGGCGTACGTGGGGCTCCTGATCGGGGCTTACGCGGCCTGACGTCGGTCGCCGCGACGAGCTGGCGTAGGGTGGTTGGGTCTGTCCACAACCCTTACGAAAGGGACGCTCCCGGTGACCGAGAAGGCCGACCTTACGTCTTTTGATGTCACAGCCGTCCTCGACCGTGCCGCGGAGGGTGGGCGGATCACCCCGGAAGAGGCGCTCGTCCTCTACCGCGACGCCCCGCTGCACGCGCTCGGCGCCGCCGCCGACGCCGTACGCCGCCGCAGGTACGCGGGTACCGAGCACATCGCGACGTACATCATCGAGCGGAACATCAACTACACGAACGTGTGCGTCACGGCGTGCAAGTTCTGCGCGTTCTACGCCGCCCCCAAGGACACCGCCAAGGGCTGGACGCGCGACCTCGACGACATCCTGCGCCGCTGCGCGGAGACCGTCGAGCTCGGCGGGACGCAGATCATGTTCCAGGGCGGACACCACCCGGACTACGGCGTCGAGTACTACGAGAAGCACTTCGCCGCGATCAAGGGCGCGTACCCCGAGCTGGTCATCCACTCCCTCGGCGCGTCCGAGGTCGAGCACATGGCCCGGATCTCCAAGGTGACGGTCGAGGAGGCCATCCAGCGCATCCACGCGGCCGGTCTCGACTCGTTCGCCGGCGCCGGCGCCGAGCTGCTTCCCGCCCGGCCGCGCAAGGCGATCGCCCCGCTCAAGGAGTCCGGCGAGCGGTGGCTGGAGATCATGGAGATCGCGCACGGGCTGGGCGTCGAGTCGACGTCCACCATGCTCATGGGTACCGGTGAGACCAACGCCGAGCGCATCGAGCACCTGCGGATGATCCGTGACGTACAGGACCGGACGGGCGGCTTCCGCGCCTTCATCCCGTACACCTACCAGCCCGAGAACAACCACCTCAAGGGCCGTACGCAGGCGACGCTCTTCGAGTACCTGCGGATGATCGCGATCGCCCGCCTGTTCCTCGACAACGTCGCCCACATCCAGGGCTCCTGGCTGACCACCGGCAAGGAGGTCGGCCAGCTCTCCCTGCACTACGGCGCGGACGACCTCGGCTCGATCATGCTGGAGGAGAACGTCGTCTCCTCCGCCGGTGCCAGGCACCGCTCCAACCGCATGGAGATCATCGACCTGATCCGCAAGGCGGGCCGCGTCCCGGCCCAGCGGACCACGACGTACGAGCACATCCTCGTCCACGTCGACCCGGCGAACGACCCGGTCGACGAGCGCGTCATGTCCCACATCTCCTCGACGGCGATCGCGGGCGGCACGGCTCACCCCGAGCTGAAGCTGCTGGCCTCCAACTAGCCACGCCGTGCTGACACTTCACGTAGCCGAGCAGTCGACCGGGACCTCGGTCCTGGTCGACGGGGCAGCCGTCGCCGCCGTCGGCCCGTACGAGGAACTGGCCGCCGCCCACCCGAGCGCGAGGGTGCGGCGCTGGCCCGGCATTCTGACGCCGGGACTGCTCAACCCGTACGGCCCGGAGCTCCTGGAAGCCATGTACCACCCGGACCCGCGCGAGGCCGACGGCTTCGGCACCGAACCCATCGGCGGGGAGCGGGCCAAGCGGATCTTCCGCGCCGATCCCGCACGCGTCGGCGCGAGCGCGCGGCGCGGGATCCAGCGGATGCTGGCGCACGGCACGGTGGCGGTGGCCGGGGAGCTGCGGTCGCGGGCCGTGGCCGACGCGGTGCGCAGGGTCGGCCTCGCGGTGGGACGGCGGCCGGACCGGCTCGCGGGTCCGGCCGCGCTGTCGCCGACTCCGCTGATCCTGCTGCCGGGTCTCGTGCCGGGCGGTCCCGCCCGGTTCGCCGTGTTCGACGTGGCCGACCGTGCCGAACTGGTCCGGCGTGGTGCGGGGACCTGCGTGGCGACCGTGATCGGCGGGCGGCTGGTGTACCGCGGCCGCTGATCGCGGCACGTGTCGCCGGCTCAGCCCGCGAACGCCTTCGCGAACGCCCCCGAACTCTGCTTCACGCCGCTGCAGTCGGTCGCCGCGTCGTCGGTGTTGTCGCCGTCGCCGCACTGCTGGTCCCGGAACGTCGACCACATCGACACCCAGGCCACGCCCTTCTTCTCGGCGAACTCCCGTACCTGCGCCGCGTCCGAGAGGCCGAACGTCTCGTTGTCGACGTCGTTGACGCCGATCATCGAGGTGAGCGCGAGCCCCTGCCAGGCGTTCGCGTCCGACAGCCCGAACACGTCCTTCAGCTGGTCGTGGGCCGCCTCGGCGGACGTGACCGCGTAGTCGCCCATGTCGTCGGCGTACGAACTCCCGTAGTTCATGGTCATGATGTTGACCGTGGAGACCTTCACGGAATGGTCGTTGGCGGACTCCAGGAGCGCCAGGCCGTCGTCGTCGAGACCGGAGGGCATGACGGGCAGGGTGAAGGACACCGTCAGATCGGTGCGTTCCTTCTGGAGCAGCCCGATCGCCTCGGAGCGCAGCGCGACCGAGTCGGAGTCGGTCAACTGGTCGCCCTCGACGTCGAAATCGGCCTGGGTGGAGCCGGCCGCGTCCAGCGCCGCGCCGTAGGCCGCCGCGAGCTCGCTCGCGCTGTCGCACGTCGACGCCAGCTCCTTGCCGGACGCGCCGCCGAACGACACCCGCACGCTCGCGCCGGACTTCTTGAGCGCCGATATCCGGGACTGCACGGCCGTGTCACCGATGGCGTACGTCCCGTTCCAGCTCGGCGTGCAGTCGTTGCCGTCGGAGATCACGAAGGCCAGGTTGTAGGCGGTCGGCGACCCCGCCGAGTCGGTGGCGGAGGCGGTCGTGGCGCTCACGTACGGGGCGTACGAGGTGGCCGACGAGTCCGACGCGCTCGGGCTCGGTGACGGTGCCGCGGCCGACCGTCCGGGCGGCGCGGACGCCCCGTCCGAGGCGTCGTCGCCGCCCGAGGAGCACCCCGCACAGGCCAGGGCCACCAGGCAGACGACCCCTGCGGCCGGCTTCAGGAAATTCCTCATTGCGCACGCACCCGCTCTCGTGATTTCTCGTGATTTCTGTCTCAGGTCGGAAACAAACGGTCGCTCCCCGACTGGAAATGTGTCACATCCGGACCCGAATACCGAATGGAGATCATGCAGGGGAGTCGCGGGGGAAAGTGCCGGCAAAGGGGATGATCCGGACTTTTGCATGGTGCAAATCTTCCAAATCCATCGGGCTTGAGCTGCGAGGATGGTCCTTGAATCTCATAGAGAAAATACAGGTTGAGGCATCTCTCATGGGCTGCTCACACGGAAAGCAGAGTTTCTGCCACATAGAGGCGTCCTAATGTCTGGGGAATGCAATCCGAGTCCGCCATCGAAAACCATGCCCCGGTGCGTGGCCGCCGCCGCAAACGCGGCAGCGGGGCCGTGGACGGCCCCGTGTTCGTTGACAACTCCGGGCGCCGCGCCCGCATGCTGCGCAGAATCGGCACGCTCGTCGGCATCGTCTGCCTCGGCTACGCCGTCGTGCTCGGCATGGCCTTCATGGGCTGGGGCACCTCGCTGACGCCGTCCTCGCTCCTCCCCTTCGACGGTGGCCAGGCCGGTTCCGCACCCGGCGGGGGCAACGGGATACAGCCGGGCGGCATCGCCCCCAGCGGCGCACCGACCGGCACCCCGCCCTCGGGTCCGCCCACCGGGTCCGCGCCCTCCTCCGCTCCCACGACAACCGCCGGGGCGTCCGCCTCCACCGGCGCCAACTGACGGGGACGCACTCACCCTCATGACTACGACGACGCCCGCGCGCGGCCGTCGGCGCGCCCCCTCCACGATGGAGCGGGCGGCCGGCAAGGCCGCGGCGCTGCAGAAACCACGCGTCATCCTCGCCCTGCTGCTCCTGCTGGCGCTCACCAGCGTGATGCTGCTCGACGGCTATCTGCGCTCCGAGATCGGCAACGACGCGCGGGTGCGCGACGGCGCGGCCTACGACAAGGTCCCCGAGAAGATCCTCGACGGCGGGCCCATCCTGACCTTCGACAACGGCACCGCGACGACGCAGTCCGTGCCGAAGAAGACGATCGTGCTGACCTTCGACGACGGGCCGACCGCGAGCTGGACGCCCGAGGTCCTCGAAGTCCTCGAGAAGAACGACGTCGAGGCCACCTTCTTCGTGGTCGGTTCGATGGTCTCCCGCTACCCGGACGTGGTGAAGACCCTGGTGGACCAGGGCAACGAGGTCGGCATCCACACCTTCACCCACGTCGACCTCTCCTACCAGAGCACCACGCGCCTCCAACGTGAGCTGAAGCAGACGCAGTTGGCCCTCGCGGGGGCCGCCGGCGTCACCACCACGCTGTTCCGCGCCCCGTACTCGTCGGAGATCAACGCCGTCGACAACTACAGCTGGCCCGTCTACAAGGAGCTCGGCAGCCTCGGCTACACCAGCGTCTTCGTCGACACCGACAGCGACGACTGGAAGAAGCCCGGTGTCTCGAAGATCGTCAAGTGGGCGACGCCGAAGAAGAACGAGGGCGCCATCGTCCTCATGCACGACGCGGGCGGTGACCGCTCGCAGACGGTCGAGGCGCTCGGCGTCTACATCAAGAAGATGAAGGCGAAGGGCTACACCTTCACCACCGTCAGCGGTGCCCAGGCCAAGCTGAACCAGGCCGCGGCCCAGGCGCACGGCACCGGAGGAGCCACCGGGTCGACCCTGCCTCCCGGTCAGCAGACGGGCGGCGGGCAGACGGGCGGCGGGCAGGCGAGCGGCGGGCAGACCGGCGGTGGGCAGGCGAACGGGCAGCAGGCGGGCCCCGGTTCGGCCGGTACCGCCGCGAGCGCAGCCGCGCAGGCCGCGCAGCGGAAGGCCACCGGCGCGACCCTCTACGAGGGCAAGGCACTCGTCTACGCCGTGGCGGTCGCCGAATGGGTCGTACCGGCGCTGTCCTGGTTCCTCGTGGTCGTCGGCGTCGCCGTCATGGGCCGGTTCGGGATGATGCTGATTCTCGCCCGCCGCCACTACCGGCAGCGCAACCGCAGACGCGGCAGGGGCGGAAAGTTCAGCTGGGGGCCGACGGTCACCCGGCCGGTGACCGTGATCGTGCCCGCGTACAACGAGAAGGAATGCATCGCCAACACCCTGAGATCGCTGGCGAAGAGCACGCATCCGATCGAGATCATCGTGGTCGACGACGGTTCCGAGGACAACACGTCCGAGATCGCCGAGTCGCTCGGCATGCCGAACGTCCGCGTCATCCGGCAGGAGAACGCGGGCAAGCCGGCCGCCCTCAACAACGGTGTCCGCAACGCGCGGTACGACATCGTCGTGATGATGGACGGCGACACCGTCTTCGAGCCGGACGCCGTGCACCAGCTCGTGCAGCCCTTCGCCGACCCGGAGATCGGGGCCGTCGCGGGCAACGCCAAGGTCGGCAACCGCGACACGATGATCGGTGCCTGGCAGCACATCGAGTACGTGATGGGCTTCAACCTCGACCGCCGCATGTACGACCTGCTGCGCTGCATGCCCACCATCCCCGGCGCGATCGGCGCGTTCCGCCGGGACGCGGTGCTGGAGGTCGGCGGCATGAGCGAGGACACGCTCGCCGAGGACACCGACATCACCATCGCCATGCATCGCGCGGGGTGGCGGGTCGTCTACCAGGAGCACGCCAAAGCCTGGACGGAGGCGCCCGGTTCGCTCAAGCAGCTGTGGTCGCAGCGCTACCGCTGGAGCTACGGCACCATGCAGGCCCTGTGGAAGCACCGCAAGTCCCTGACGGACAAGGGGCCTTCGGGCCGCTTCGGCCGCGTGGGCATGCCGCTGGTGGTCCTGTTCCAGATCGTCACACCGGTCTTCGCGCCCCTCATCGACGTGTTCACCGCCTACTCGATGATCTTCGTGGACTTCCAGGCCGCGCTGCTCGCCTGGCTGGCCGTTCTCGCGGTCCAACTGGTCTGCGCCGCCTACGCGTTCCGTCTCGACCGGGAGAGGTACCGGTACCTCGCGATGCTGCCGCTGCAGCAACTCGCGTACCGCCAGATGATGTATCTGGTTCTGATCCACTCCTGCGTCACGGCCCTGACCGGCGGCCGCCTCCGCTGGCAGAAGCTCAAGCGCACCGGCGAGGTCGGAACCCCGGCAGGAGTGAGCTAGATGAGCTGGGGCGCGGATCAGCAGGGGCAGGGGCAGCAAGGGCAGGGGCAAGGGCAGGGGCCGCAAGGGTACGACCAAGGAGGCCACGGGTACGGCCAGACGCACGGGCGGCAGACGCCTCCTCGGCCGTACGGGCAGGGGTATCCGCAGCAGCCCGGCGAGTCATACGGCGAGGCGTACAGCCAGGGGTACGACGAGACGTACGGCCAGGGCTATGGCGCCGGGTACACACAGCCACAGCCACAGCCACAGCCACAGCCGCCGTACGGGCAGTCCGTGCCGTACGGTCAGCCCGCGCCGTACGAGGAGCAGTGGCCGTACGAGGAGCAGTGGCCGTACGTCTCCGAGGAACCGGGAGCCCTCTCGACGACGGCACCGCAGGCACCGGTGCCGGCCGACCCCTCCCCGCACCGGCCCTCTCCTTCTCCGGCCCCGGCTCACGACGAGCCTTCGGCCGACGCGGAGGCCGCCTCGCAGGGCTCCCCTCCCGAGAAGCCCACCGAGCCGGCCCCGAAGGCGCGAGCGGGGGGCCGCGACCGCTACTTCGACGCCCTCCGCGCCGTCGCCCTGATCCGTGTCGTCAGCTACCACACCTTCGGCTGGGCCTGGGCGGGCCTGGTCTTCCCGTCGATGGGCGTGATGTTCGCGCTCGCCGGAACGCTGATGGCCAAGTCCCTGGAACGCCCCGCGGTCAAGGTGGTCCGAAGCCGGATGCGGCGCCTGCTGCCGCCGTTCTGGTTCTGGGGCCTCTTCGTCGTGGTCGCGATGATGATCCACGGCTGGATGCCGGGCTGGCAGATCGTGTTCTGGATCGTCCCGGTCGGCGACCCGCCGGGCAACGAGTGGGGCGTCCAGGCCTGGGAGATCCTCTGGTACCTGCGGACGTACCTCTGGTTCGTGCTGCTCTCCCCCCTGCTCCTGAAGATCTTCCGCAGGGCCCCGATTCCGGTCCTGCTCCTCTCCCTCGTCCCGGTCGTGGTCTTCCAGTACGGCTGGCAGCCGCCGTACGACCGCTTCGGCAGCGCTCTCACGGACCTCGCCACCTACCTGTTCTGCTGGCTCGTCGGCTTCGCGCACCGCGAAGGGGTGCTCCAGCGGCTGAAGCCGGGTGCAGTGGTCCTCGCGTCGCTCGCCGCCCTCGCGTACGGCGGCTGGTACGCCCTCGCGCACCAGGCGGAGTTCGGCACCTACGACCTCGACGAGATCCCCCTCGCGCAGACCTTCTGGTCGGCGGGCTTCGTGACGCTGCTGATGTACTTCAAGGCGTACTACGACGTCGACTTCGCCTGGCTGGCCCGCTTCAAGCGACTCGACCGCATCGTGACGATCTTCAACGGGCGGGCGGTGACGATCTACCTCTGGCACGAGATCGCGCTGATCCTGGCCGTCCCGGTGATCGACCGGTTCTGGAACGTGCCCGCCTTCGAGAAATGGCTGCCGCTGGAGAGCCAGTGGTTCATGTTCGGCATCGGCTGGGTGCTGATCTGGATCGCGATCCCGCTGTTCGGCTGGGTCGAGGACGTGGCCGCGCGCAAGAAGCCGAGACTGCTGCCGTGACGTCCGCTCCGAGGGCGGGTCGCGGACCCGGCCCGGCGGTGTCGCGGGGCTGGGTCAGGGGGTTCGCGTGGCCTGCGACCGTGCGGTTGATCAGCGCCGCCACCTGGGCATGTCCGTGCCGGTAACCGGGTGAACCTCTCCACGGGTGGCCGTGCGAGCACGCTTACAACGAGCTCGCGCGATCTTGGTTACGGAACATGAGGCGAAATTCCCCACAGAGAGGCTGACGTACCCCATGCGTCGTTCCCTGCTCGCCGCCTCCACCGCGGCGACCGCCCTCGCCGCCGCCCTGTCACTGGCCATGAACACACCTGCCGCCGCCGGAGCCGGCGGCGGGCACGACCGCGAGCCCTGGGTGAAGCGCAGCGCCGTGATGCGTGCGAATCCCAAGGACTTCCATTCGCTGTGCCGCAAGCCGAAGGACGGGGTACCCGAGCGCCGCACCTTCCCGCTCTTCGAGCACGGCAAGGGCTTCAAGGCGATCGAGGACTTCAGACGCCTGGAACCGAACGGCACCGTGTTCTGGTCCGGCCACGACCCGAGACATCCGGAGAACACGATCTCCGTGTCCGTCATCGGGGCGTGCACGGCCGGGCCGGTCACCCTTTCCGGCGAGATCGAGGCGGGCTTCCGCCAGTATCTGTACAAGCCGCTGGCCAAGCGGCCGGGCAAGTACCTGCTCCAGGAGATCGATGCCCTGAAGCTGCCCCCGAGCGGCCAGGGCGTCGACACCGTGACCGCGCCGCCGACCAGGGCGGTCAAGCCGCACAAGCCGGGTCTGCGGATCGCCACCCCCGACAACCCCGCGGCCATCGACATCGTCGTCGCCTACACCCCGGCCACCGTCACCGAACTCGGTTCGGTCGCGGCGGTCCAGAGCCGGATCAGTTACGGCGTGAACCAGCTCAACAGGGCACTCGCGACCAGCTACGTGCCGGCCAGCGTGCATGTCGTCAACACCTACGAGACCCAGGCGACCGGCGTCGCCCGTGAGAACGCCGGAACCCTGCTGAGCATGATCAGCAACCCCACGAACCTGACCCTCGGTGCCACGGCCGCCGTCCAGCGGACCGCTTTCGGCGCCGACCTGGTGGCCCTCATCGCCGCCATCCCCGCGGAGGACAGCTCCGGGCAGGCCAACCTGCCCACCCCGGCGGGCCCGACCACCAGCAACAACGCCTTCTCGGTCACCAGCGCCTTCTCCATCACGGCGTGGGAGAACCTCGCGCACGAGATCGGCCACAACTTCGGTCTCAAGCACGACCGCAAGACGGTGGTGGCCCAGGGCGGCACGACTCCCGTGGGCACCGACAACTACGGCTGGGTCACCGCCGACCAGCGGCACCACACGATCATGGCCTACTCCAGCGCCTGCACCCTGGCGTGCGCGGTCGTCAACCAGTACTCCAACACCGCCAACCTGCTCAACGGCCAGGCACTCGGCGACGAGAACAACAACAACGCCGCCAACGCGACGAGGGCCGCCGAGTATCTGGCGGGCTATCGGAACTCCCTGGTCACCAACCGGCACTCCCTCACCATGGCCTCCAGCCCCGTCGCCGGAGGCAGCCTCAGGCCGAGCGAGTACGGCCCGTACGACCCCGGTACGCAGGTCACCGTCACCGCCGAGCCGAGCCCCGGCTTCCAGTTCAGCGGCTGGCAGGTCGACGGTGTGCTCCAGGCCGACACCACGCTCAACTACACGATCACCATGGACGCCAACCACACCCTGACCGCGCTGTTCACCGAGATCCCGGAGACTGCGCGGTAGGACCCGGCCCGCGGCAGAGCCCGTCGGGCCGGCTGCAGGAGCCCGCCCGCCCGACGGCGGACACCGGAGCGTCGGACAGCGCCGCACCCGCCCCCGTGGTTCAGGGGAGCGGGTCTGTC
>NZ_JBHWVI010000091.1:0-31283 GCF_042737005.1 Streptomyces sp. NPDC060027 | reverse complement strand
CGTCGGCGGTCGTATCCGCAAGCAGGACGTCATCGCGGCCGCCGAGGCCGCGAAGGCCGCGGCCGCCGCTCCGGCGCCGGCCGCCTCCGCTCCGGCCGCGGCCGCCAAGAAGGCGCCGGTCCTGGAGGCCTCCCCGCTGCGCGGCCAGACCGTCAAGATGACCCGCATCCGCAAGGTCATCGGCGACAACATGGTGAAGGCCCTGCACGAGCAGGCGCAGCTGTCCTCGGTCGTCGAGGTCGACATCACCAAGCTGATGAGGCTCCGCGCGCAGGCGAAGGACTCCTTCGCGGCCCGCGAGGGCGTCAAGCTCTCCCCGATGCCGTTCTTCGTGAAGGCGGCGGCCCAGGCGCTGAAGGCCCACCCGGCCGTCAACGCCCGGATCAACGTGGACGAGGGCACGATCACCTACTTCGACACCGAGAACGTCGGTATCGCGGTGGACTCGGAGAAGGGCCTGATGACCCCGGTCATCAAGCGCGCGGGCGACCTGAACATCGCCGGTATCGCCAAGGCCACCGCCGACCTGGCGGGCAAGGTCCGGGCGAACAAGATCACTCCGGACGAGCTGTCCGGCGCGACCTTCACCATCTCCAACACCGGCTCGCGCGGCGCGCTCTTCGACACGATCATCGTGCCGCCGAACCAGGTCGCGATCCTCGGCATCGGTGCCACGGTCAAGCGTCCGGCCGTCATCGAGACGGAAGAGGGCACCGTCATCGGCGTCCGCGACATGACGTACCTGACGCTGTCCTACGACCACCGTCTGGTGGACGGCGCCGACGCGGCCCGTTACCTGACCGCGGTCAAGGCGATCCTGGAGGCGGGCGAGTTCGAGGTCGAGCTCGGCCTGTAGTCCCCCACCGCTCACGCGCTGACACGGCACCCCCGTCCGGAACTCCGGGCGGGGGTGCCGTGTTTTCACCGGCCCCGGACTACCGGGGCGTCAGCCCGCTGTCGCTCCACACCACCGGCCTCTCCGCCCGCGCGTTCGGGATCTCCGCCGGGAACGCGGGCGCCAGATGCCGTGCGCGGCCGGCCTTCGGGACGTCGTCGTGCGAAGCCGCCCCCGTGTCCATCGGCCTGCAGCCCGTCGCCACACAGGCGACCAGTGCCGCCGCCGCTGCCGCCGTGACCGTCCGGCGGAGGCCCCGTGCGCGTACCCGACCGTTCATGACATCCCCCCGACGCGACCGGGAGTGCCACCGTCGGCGCCCCCTCCGCCCAACGCCACCGCGCGCGGGACGACCGGGTTCCCGGAGTGACACGGCCGTGGCGAGTCCGGGAGTCACCCGGTACAGGTCTTTACGGCCGGGAACACTCTGACAGCGTGTAAGTCTCGTCTCACCTGCGGAAAAGCGCCGCCATGCGCCCCTCACCGACCGGGCCACGGCCTTATTGTCTAAACGTCAAACGCCCCCGGGGTTCCGCACCCCTCCCAAAGGAGCTTTCATGACCGCGCCCGTCGTCCACTCGCTGCGCGAACAGATCCGCGAGCACATCGTGGAGGGGATCGTCAGCGGGCGCTGGAAGCCGGGCGAGCGGATCGTGGAGCGGCGGATCGCCACCGAGCTGGAGGTCAGCCAGACCCCGGTGCGGGAGGCGCTGCGCGAGCTGGAGTCGCTGCGGCTGATCGAGTCGGCGCCGAACAAGGGCGTGCGGGTGCGGAACCTGACGGCCGCCGACCTGGAGGAGAGCTACCCCGTACGAGCCGGTCTGGAGGCCATCGCCGCGGAGCTGGCCGCCGAGCGGCTCGCCGAGGACTGCTCGGCGCTGGAGCCGCACGTGACGGCGCTGTACGAGGCCGACCGGCTGGCCGACGGGACCGGTCAGGTGCGGCACACCGTGGGGTTCCACCGTGAGCTGGTCAGGGCGGCCGGGAACTCCGTCCTCCTGCACACCTGGGAGGGCCTCGGCATCGAGGTCTTCACGGCCCTCTCCATCCGGTGGCTGGGAACCGTGCAGCAGTCGTACGCGGAGGAGCACGAGGCCCTCGTGGACGCGTTCCGGCGGCGCGATCCACTGATCGCCGACCTCGTGAAGGCCCATGTCCTCGGGTGCGCCCCGCGCCCGTGAGGGACGCCCGCCGGGGTCGGCGCAGGGGAGCACGCCCTCGCTCAACCGTGCTCCCACCTGCGAGAACCATCGAATTTCACGGCACCCCGTGCCTGGCTTCCAGGCACCCCGTGCCGACTTTCGCGATCTGACGAGGTTTTCCCCCGGAACCCTTTGATCGATCATCGATCAGGGAGTTACAGTCACCGACGGGCTCCTACAAGAGCCCTCCGCCCTGTCCTGCCATAGACCAAGGGCACACCCGAAACCCCTTGCCGATGAGGGAACCCCCCTCCGCATCCGGAAGGCGGCGCAATGACCGACCCCACCGCTATCCAGCCGAGCGAGCTCGACCAGCTCCCGGACCGCGACCCCGAGGAGACCGCCGAATGGCAGGCCTCCCTGGACGCCGTCACCCAGGCGGCCGGGCCGCACCGTGCCGCGTACCTGATGCGCCGCACGCTGGAGCGCGCCGAGGGCAACGGTCTCGCGCTGCCCAAGCTGCTTGAGACCGACTACGTCAACACCATCCCCACCGCCGCCGAGCCCGTCGTGGACGGCGACGAGGCGATGGAGGCCCGGATCACCGCGTGGAACCGCTGGAACGCGGCCGCGATGGTGACCCGGGGCGCGAAGCACGGCGTCGGCGGCCACATCGCCACCTTCGCCTCCGCGGCCTGGCTCTACGAGACGGGCTTCAACCACTTCTTCAAGGGCAAGGAGGGTGACGGGTCCGGCGACCAGCTCTACATCCAGGGCCACGCCTCCCCCGGCATCTACGCCCGCGCGTTCCTCGACGGGCGCCTGAACGAGCACCACCTGGACAACTTCCGCCAGGAGGCGGGCGGCAACGGTCTCCCGTCGTACCCGCACCCGCGCCGGCTGCCCTGGCTGTGGGAGTTCCCGACCGTCTCCATGGGCCTCGGCCCGCTGTCGGCGATCTACCAGGCCCGCTTCAACCGCTACCTCACCAACCGCGCCATCAAGGACGTCTCCGCGTCCCACGTGTGGGCCTTCCTCGGTGACGGCGAGATGGACGAGCCGGAGTCGACCGCGGCACTCGCGCTCGCCTCCCGCGAGGGTCTCGACAACCTGACCTTCGTCATCAACTGCAACCTGCAGCGCCTCGACGGTCCGGTCCGCGCGAACTTCAAGATCGTGCAGGAGCTGGAGGCGCAGTTCCGCGGCGCCGGCTGGAACGTCGTGAAGTCGCTGTGGGGCTCGGCCTGGGACGAGCTGTTCCAGCTCGACACCACGGGCGCGCTCGTCCGCCGTCTGCGCCAGGTACCCGACGCGCAGGTGCAGACGTACCAGACCCGCGACGCCGCCTACATCCGCCAGGACTTCTTCGGCGCCGACCCGGCGCTCGTCGAGATGGCGAAGCTGCTGAGCGACGACAAGATCCTCGAGTGCTTCCACCTCTCCCGTGGTGGCCACGAGTCGCGCAAGGTGTACGCGGCCTACCGCGCCGCCCTCGCCCACAAGGGCGCGCCGACGGTCATCCTGGCCCAGACGGTCAAGGGCCACACCCTCGGCGAGGGCTTCGCGTCGAAGAACGCCAACCACCAGATGAAGAAGCTGTCGACGGACGAGTTCAAGCAGATGCGTGATCTGCTCGAACTGCCCATCTCCGACAGCCAGTTCGTCGACGGCGTGGTGCCCTACGGCCACCCGGGCGCCGACTCCCCCGAGGTCCGTTACCTCCAGGAGCGCCGCGCGGCCCTCGGCGGCCCGGCCCCGGCCCGCCGTACGCACGCCCTGGCCCCGCTGCCGGCCCCCGCCGACAAGGCGTTCGCGTCCTTCGACAAGGGCTCCGGCACGCAGAACCTGGCGACGACGATGGCGTTCGTCCGGCTGGTCAAGGACCTGGTCCGCGACAAGGAGACCGGCAAGCGCTGGGTGCCGATCGTCCCGGACGAGGCCCGCACCTTCGGTATGGAGTCGCTCTTCCCGTCGCTGGGCATCTACTCGCCCAAGGGCCAGACGTACGAGCCGGTCGACCGCGACCAGCTGATGTACTACAAGGAGGCCAAGGACGGCCAGATCCTCAACGAGGGGATCACCGAGGCCGGTTCCATGGCGGACTTCATCGCCGCGTCCACCGCGTACTCCACGCACGGTGAGGCGATGATCCCCTTCTACATCTTCTACTCGATGTTCGGCTGGCAGCGCACGGCCGACCAGATGTGGCAGCTCGGCGACCAGCTCGGCCGCGGCTTCCTGGTCGGCGCCACGGCCGGTCGTACGACCCTGACCGGTGAGGGCCTGCAGCACGCCGACGGCCACTCCCCCGTCATCGCGGCGACCAACCCGGCGGCACTGTCCTACGACCCCGCGTTCGCCTACGAGATCGCGGCGATCGTCAAGGACGGTCTGCGCCGGATGTACGGCGAGGCGGCCCCCGGCGAGGACCCGGACGTCTTCTACTACCTGACCGTCTACAACGAGCCGATGCCGCAGCCCGCCAAGCCGGCCGGTCTCGGTATCGACGAGGGCATCCTCAAGGGCCTGTACCGCTTCAACACGGCGGAGTCGGCGGGTCTGAACGTGGCCGCGGCGAACGCTCCGCGCATCCAGCTGCTCGGCTCCGGCACGGCGATCCACTGGACGCTGGAGGCGCAGCGGCTGCTCGCCGAGGAGTGGGGCGTGGCCGCCGACGTGTGGTCCGCGACGTCCTGGACCGAGCTGCGCCGCGACGCGCTGGAGGCCGACGCGGCCCTGCTGCGCGGCGAGGAGCGGGTGCCGTTCGTCCGCCAGGCGCTGCAGGGCGCGGAGGGCCCGGTGCTCGCGGTCTCCGACTACATGCGCCAGGTCCCGGACCAGATCGCCCAGTGGGTCGAGCAGGACTGGTCCTCGCTCGGTGCCGACGGTTTCGGTCTCTCCGACACCCGCGCGGCGGCCCGCCGCCACTTCGGGGTGGACGCCGAGTCGATCGTCGTCGCGGCGCTGGCGCAGCTCGCCCGCCGCGGTGAGGTCAAGGCGTCGTCGGTGAAGGAGGCCCGGGAGCGCTACGGCCTGTAGCTCCCGGCAGGTGGACTCGGTGAAGGGGTACGGCGGTCGCCGTACCCCTTCGTCGTACCCCCGTCACCGTCTTTCGCGACGCCCGCACGGGCCCGGCCACCGTCTCCTCTCCCCTCCCCGCCTCCTCTCCTCCCCGCCTCCTCTCCTCTCCGCCTCCTCGGCCCCTCGTTGTCAGTGGGGCCCGGCATCATGAACACATGCGTGCCGCTCGTCTGATCAAGATGGTGCTGCTGCTCCAGACCCGTGCGTCGATGACCGCCGCCGAGCTGGCGCGGGAGCTGGAGGTGTCCGAGCGCACGATCACGCGGGACGCCCAGGCGCTGTCGGAGGCGGGAGTCCCGGTGTACGCGGACCGGGGGCGGGCCGGCGGCTACCGCCTGGTCGGCGGGTACCGGACACGGCTGACGGGCTTGGCGCGGAGCGAGGCCGAGGCGCTGTTCCTGAGCGGGGTACCGGGGGCTCTGCGCGAGATGGGCCTTCAGGACACGGCTTCGGCGGCCCGGCTGAAGGTGTCGGCCGCGCTGCTGCCCTCCGTGCGGGACGCCTCACGGACGGCGTCGCAGCGGTTCCATCTGGACGCGCCCGCCTGGTTCAGCGAGCCGCGGACGCCGGAGCTGCTGCCCTCGGTCGCGGACGCGGTGTGGGACGACCGCCCGGTCCTCGCGCGCTACCGGCGGGGCGAGTCGGAGGTGGAGCGGGCGCTCGAACCGTACGGGCTCGTCCTCAAGGCGGGCGTCTGGTACCTGTGCGCGCGGGTCGCGGACACGGAGGCCTTCCGGGTGTACCGGATCGACCGGTTCACCGCCGTCGAACCCGGTCCGGAGCGGTTCCGGCGGGACGACGGGTTCGACCTGCCGGGGTTCTGGGCGGAGCGGGCCGAGGAGTTCGCCCGGTCCGTCCTGCGGTCCGAGGTGGTCGTACGGCTGTCCCCCGACGGCGTACGACGGCTGCCGTACGTCCTTGATCCCGCGTCCGCGAAAGAGGGGCTGAGCGCGTCCGGTGACCCCGACGGGCAGGGGTGGGTGACCCTCACCCTGCCCGTCGAGTCCGAGGAGGTCGCCCATACGCAGCTGTGGGGGCTCGGGCCTGACGTGGAGGTGCTCGCTCCGGCGAGTCTGCGGGAGCGCTGCGCGCGGGACGCGGCCAGATCGGCGGCGCTCTACCGGTGATCGCGGACTCCGTCGCATCGCTCGGCGCCGACCCCTTGAAATCCGTACGAACCCGGTGGTTTTACCTTCGGCATGTGCATGCATAACAATCTGCGCCACTCCACGTGCGTCCCTCCCGCGCAGGCCCGATGCTTGACCCGTGATGGACGAGACGGAGTTCTGGCAGCTGGTGGACTCGACCCGCGAGACTGCCGAGGGCGACCCCGAGGAACAGGCCGACCTGCTCGTCGAGCGGCTCGTCCAGCTGGACCCGGAGTCGGTCCTGGACTTCGCCCGGCACTTCGAGTCCCGCTACAACCGCGCGTACCGCTGGGATCTGTGGGGCGCCGCCTGGGTGCTGCTCGACGGGGCCAGCGACGACGCCTTCGACTTCTTCCGGTGCTGGCTGATCGGCCAGGGCCGGGAGGTCTTCGAGGGCGCGATGCACGACCCCGACACGCTCGCCGAGTTCCTGGAGGACTTCGACGAGGAGATCGACGGCGACGGTGAGGAGCTGGGCTACGCGGCCGACGAGGCCTACGAACAGCTGACCGGTGCCGTCGCGCCCGCCCTGGGCATCCCGGCCGCGGCCGCCGAGCCCGAGGGCACCCCGCTCGACTTCGAGAACGAGTCCGTCATCGCGGACCGCTACCCCAAGCTGTGGGAGCGGTTCAGGGAGGACTGACCGCCGGCGCGGACCGCGCTCGCTCGGCGGCGAGGTCCGAGGGGATGTACGCCGGCGTCTGTTCGGCCCGCACCGTGTGGTGCAGCGGGGCCGCGTTGGCCTGATCCAGCGCGGACGCCGTGACCGCCGCCGGGCCCAGGACGACCGTCGCCACCGCGCAGACCACCGTCCACGGGCCCCGCGCGGCCTTCGCCCAGCCGCCCGCCCGCTCCGCGGTCTCCGTCCGACTGATCCTCATGATCCCCACCTCCGGTCAGTGCGTACGACGACGCTAGGACGCGGGGCTCTGGGGAGTCTGTGAGCGGCCCGGGGCGTACCTGTGACTGTCGGACGGCCGTCGCCGCGGGGGGGTTCCGTCGCGCGGTCAGCGGCCCTGGTAGCGGGCGGCCAGGGCGCGGATCTCGGGGAGGCGGTCGGTGAGGGCCGCGCCGGGGCAGCTGGTCATGAAGCCGGCGTTGTGGCCGGAGACGGTGGAGAGCACGGCCGCGGTGCCCGACGCGTAGCGGCTGAGGCTGTTGCTGGAGACGAGACGGACCGTGCCCCGGGGGTCGACCCCGGCGAACCCGAGTTTCCAGGCCGCGAGGCGGGCGATCGCGTCGGTCATCACCCTCGGCACAGGTGTTCCCGCCGTGAAGGTGCCGATCGCGGCGATACCGGCGGTGCGGTGGTTGAAGCCCTGCGCGTGCGCCCCGGTGACGGGCCGGTCGACGCCGCCCGCGCGGCCCTCGTAGATCGTGCCGCAGCGGTCGACGAGGAAGTTGTAGCCGATGTCGTCCCACTGCTTGGCGCCGGTCTGGCCCGCGTAGAGGTCGCGGATGATGCGGGGCACGTCGGCGCAGTCGTAGGAGTTCGGCGAGTCGGTGTGGTGGACGAAGACCGCGACGACGCGGTCGTCGTAGTGGGGCGGCGGCTGCTCGCGCGTGCTCGCGGCGTCGAGCCACGTCGACCGGGGCACGATGGGGGGCCGGGCGGCGGAGCGGTCCACGGCGGGCCGGGCCGCGACCGGGGGCGGGACGGCGGCGCGGGCCGCCGTACGGTCCACTCCGGCCGCGCACAGCACCAGCGCCAGGACGGCGAGCAGGCCGGGTACGCAGCCGAGCAGGACGAGGAGCGGTCCCGGCAGCCGCACCGGCCATCCGGGGCGTACGCCGGGCGGCGTGGGGGCGCGGGGCGCCCGCCCCGCACGGCTGCGGACCCCGCGGGCCCGGTGGGCCGGGCGTCCGTGACGCGGGGAGCGGTGTGCCCGCTCCCCGCTCCGTATTCGGGGCCCCCGCGTCTTCCGGAAGACACGCATGGAGCCACCCTGACCCGGATCCGCGCGGGCCGCGATGTGTGGTCTGCCACCTGGTGGAACCATCATGCGTGTCCGGGACGTTTCTACAGGTCCACGGGTGTGTGGCCGTTTCCGCGGCACCGAACGCGCGTGGCTGATCACTGGGCCCGCCCGACGCGTACTAAGGGGCCCTAGAGAAAGGCGGCTCCGTGGACGTGCTCGACCTCCTGCTGATGCTGGTGATCCTGGTCTACGCGGCGTCCGGGTACCGCCGTGGACTGGTCGCCGGCTGTGTCTCGCTGGCCGGTTTCGTGGGCGGCGCCGTGATCGGCGTATGGGTGCTGCCCTGGATGATGGACCTGGTCACGGCGGGGACACCGGCGGCGACGGTGACGGCGGTGCTCACGGTGCTGGTGCCCGCCGTGGTGGGCCACGAGCTGGCCGGGCGGCTGGCGCTGAAGCTGCGCCGCGAGCTGGACCAGGGGCCGCTGCGGGTGGCCGACGGGATCGGCGGGGCCGCGGCGAACACGCTGGCCGTGCTGCTGGTGGCCTGGGTGGCGGCGAGCGTCCTCGGCGCGTCCTCGTCGACGGTGGTGACGCAGTCCATCCGCAACTCGGCGCTGCTGGGCGCCGTGCAGAAGACGATGCCGGAGACCACGCCGACCTGGTTCTCGCGCGCGACCTCGGCGCTCACCGAGGCGGGCTTCCCGCAGGTCTTCAACCCGTTCGAGAACGAACCGACGGCGGGTGTCGCCAAGCCCTCCGGGGACAGCGTGACGGACTCCGCGGCGAACGCAGCCAAGCTGAGCACCGTGAAGGTCGAGGGCGTCTCGGGCAACCAGGGGCGCGAGGGCAGCGGTTTCGTCTACTCCTCCCGGCGCGTGATGACCAACGCGCACGTGGTGGCGGGCATCGACCGGCCGACCGTGCGGGTGGGCGGGGTCGGACGCCCCTACCCGGCGCGGGTGGTGCTCTTCGATCCGCAGAAGGACGTCGCCGTCCTGTACGTGCCGGGGCTGCGGGCGCCCGTCCTTCCCTTCGACGGCGTCGCCTCGCGCGGTGACGCCGCGGTGGTCGCGGGCTACCCGCAGGACGGCGGTCTCGATCTCCAGGCGGCCACGGTCGCGAACCGCATCAACGCGACGGGCCAGAACATCTACAACACCGGGACGGTCACCCGCGAGATCTACTCGATCCGCTCGACCGTCCGACCGGGCAACTCCGGCGGCCCGCTCCTCACCACCGACGGCAAGGTGTACGGCGTGGTCTTCGCCCGTTCGACCTCGGACAGCGAGACGGGCTACGTCCTGACCGCGCGCGAGGTCGCGGGCGACGCCCGGAAGGCGGCACACGCCACGGCCCGCGTCGACACGGGCGACCTCGTCACCTCCTGACCCCGCCCCGGGAACACCGGTCCCGGCCCCGGCTCGGGGATGCCGGTGTCCCGACGCGACCGCCGGACTGCCCGGCTCGTGGTCAGAGGGCGCGGCCCATCAGGACGTCGTCCACGTACGCGCCGTCCAGCAGGAACTCCCCGGGCAGGATTCCCTCGACGACGAACCCCTCGGACTCGTACAGCCTGCGCGCCGGGGTGTTGTGGCCGAGCACGCGCAGCGTGAGGCGCCGGGCGCCCTGACGGCGGGCCTCCTCGCGCACCGCCCGCAGCAGCGCGCGGCCCACCCCGGCGCCGCGCGCCTCGTCGGCGACGGCGAGTCCGAGGATCTGGCGGACGTGCGCGTTGCAGGCGAGCGGGGTCGGAAAGCCGAGCCGGATGTATCCCACCAGCCGGCCGTCGAGCTCGGCGACGACATGGTTCCGGGGGCCGAACCGCTCGCTGTAGAAGGGCTCGTACGGCGGCCGGGGGCGGGGCATGACCGCGTGCAGCGTGGACCAGGTGTCGCGGTCGAGCCGGCCGAGCACGTCCTCGTCGTCGAGGGTCGCGGTGCGTATGCGGGGAGCAGCTGACATGCCGATCACTGTACGGGCGCCGCGCTGAGGCGCGTTCCGTGAAGTCCGCGGCCTCGCGGGCAGGATGGACCCATGAGCGATTCACCGCTGCCCCCGGGTTCCCGCATCGTGATCGCCGGCGCGTCCGGCCTGATCGGCTCCGCGCTGGCGCGCTCCCTGAGCGCGGACGGACACGAGGTGGTCCGGCTCGTGCGCCGTGAGCCGCGCTCGCGGGACGAGGTCCGATGGGATCCGCAACGGCAGCGGGTCGACGCCGTGGGGCTCCTCGGATGTGCCGCGGTGGTCAATCTGGCGGGAGCCCCGGTCGCCGCGCGGCCCTGGACGGCGACGTACAAGCGAAAGATCCGGGACAGCCGGGTGCTCGGGACGGCGACGCTCGCGGAGGCGGTGGCGTCGCTCGACGAACCGCCGCGGGTCTTCGTCAACGGGAGCGCGATCGGGTTCTACGGAGACACGGGCGGTCGCGCGGTGGACGAGTCGGCGCCGCCCGGTGACGGATTCCTGCCCTCCGTCTGCGTGGAGTGGGAAGAGGCGACGGCTCCCGCGCAGGAGGCGGGGGTGCGCACGGTGCTGCCCCGGACCGGGCTCGTGGTGTCCCGCGAGGGCGGGGCCTGGGCCAAGCTGTTCCCGCTGTTCCGGGCGGGCGTCGGGGGGCGACTGGGGGACGGCCGCCAGTACTGGAGCTATATCGCGCTGCACGACGAGGTGGCCGCGATCCGGCATCTCATCGACACGGAGTCCGTCTCCGGCCCGGTGAACCTGACCGCCCCCGACCCGCTCACCAACCGCGAGATCACCGAGGCGATGGGCCGCGTCCTGCGCCGCCCGACCCGCCTCGCCACCCCCGCCCCGCTCCTGCGCCTCGCCCTCGGCGACATGGCCGAGGACATCCTGGGCAGCCAGCGCGTCCTGCCCACCCGCCTCCTGGAGTCGGGCTTCACCTTCGCGTTCCCCTCGATCGAGGGGGCGTTGCGGGCCGCGCTGGACTGAGCGGGGGCGCCGACGCCACGTCCTCCTCCCCCGCCGCGTCCTCCTCCCCCGCCGCGTGTTCCGCACCCCGGCGGGTCCCGCCCCCTCCGCCGGGGTGGCACATGCACCCCCCATGCCCCCGTGCACGGCATCCGCGCGGCTTCCCCCGTACGCCCGCACCTCGCACCCTCGATCCGAACTCGGGTATTCCTGAAGCGTGTTGGGGGCATGACGTCCCCACCGGCCCGCGCAACCTCGAGGAGGGGCACGTGCTAGAGCCCGCACGCCAAGCCGCGCACATGGCGGAGATCGCGGAAGACGTGGACGTCGTCGTCGTGGGAGCCGGTGTCGCCGGTCTCGCGGCCGCACGGCATCTGACCGGGGCGGGGCTGAGGACCGCCGTCCTGGAGGCCGCCCCTCATGTGGGCGGCCGTATGTCCACGGAGAAAGTCGACGGCTTCCGGCTGGACCGGCTCGGCCGGCTCCTGTCCACCTCGTACCCGGAACTGCGCCATACCCCGGGCCTGGACGTCCTGGCCCTGCGCCCGTTCTCCCCGGGCGTGCTGCTGCACAGCGACGGCCGGCACCACCACGGGGGCGCGCCCGGCACTCTCCGGAGCGCGAGGGGCGTACTCACCACAGCGCGCGCCCTCGCGAGCGCCCCCCGGCTTCCGCTGGCCCGCCCCGCGCGCGGAACCACCCGCCCCGGACCGCTCGGCGGCCCCGTGGACCAGTCCCGTCTGGCCACGGCCCTCGCGCGTCTCGCCGCCACTCCGCCGGAGCGCCTGCTCGCCCGCCCGGACCTCACCACGGAGCGGACGCTGACCTCTCGGGGCCTCCCGGCCCGTACGGTCGACACCTTTCTGCGCCCCCTCCTCGCGGCCCTGCTCTGCGACCCGGCGCTGCGGACGTCGAGCCGGTGCGCCGACCTCGCGCTGCACTCGTTCGCGACGGGCCGGCTGTGTCTGCCCGAGGGCGGCGCGGACGCGCTCCCCGAACTGCTCGCGGCCGCCCTTCCACCGGGCACCGTGCACACGGGCGTCGAGGTCACCGGCGTCTCCACGACCAGCGTGACGACGAAGGACCACGGCGAACTCCGCTGCCGGGCCATCCTGTTGGCGACCGGGGCGCGGGCCGCCGCCCAGTTCCTGCCCGGGCTGCACGTCCCCGCCTTCCATCCGGTGACCGTCCTGCACCACACCACGGACGAACCCCCGCTCGCCGACCCGGCGCTGCTCCTGGACGCCGACCGCAGCGGTCCGGTGGCGCACACGGCGGTCGTCAGCCAGGTCGACCCCACCCGGGCACCCGCGGGCCGCGCCCTGATCTCCTCGACCGTGCTCGGCACACCGCCCGCCGCCGCCCACCTGGACGCGATGGTCCGCGCCCAACTGGCCCGCCTCTACGGGACGTCGACGACCCGCTGGGAACTGCTGGCGGTGCATCACGAACCCGAGGCCGTACCGGCGATGCCGCCACCGCACGACCCACGCCGCCCGGTACGGCTGCTCGCGGGCCTGTACGTGTGCGGCGACCACCGGGACACCAGCACGGTGCAGGGCGCGCTGCACTCGGCCCGGCGGGCCGCCCACGCCCTCCTGACGGACCTGGACGTCCGCCCGGCCCCCTCGGCGGAGCACCTGGAATCCGCGGCCGCCTGACCCGGGGCCCGGGCCGCTGACCCCGGTGGCCGGGCGTCGGCCCGGGGCCGCCCGGCGGACGGCCCCGCTTCCCCGTCGAACCCATCGAGCTTCCCGGCCTCCGGCACCCCAGGCCGGAGGCCGGGGACGCCCCCGGACTCCCGCTCAGCTCAGCGCGGCCACCTTGTCCCGGTAGCCGCGGACGGGTGCGGCGTCCCGGTACGGTTCGAGCCGTTTCTCGAAGTCCCGTACGTACTCGACGGCCCGCGCCGACCGCATCTCGGCCGCCTGCCCCGCGGCCTCCGCGCCCAGCAGACAGGCCTGGTCGAGCTCTCCGAGCCCGAGCCGCGCCGAGGCGAGCACCACCCGGCAGAACAACCGGCTGCGGGCGTAGCCGGGCGCCCGCAGCTGCAGCGAGCGTTCGGCGTGCTGCGCGGCGGCCCGGAACTGCTGAAGGTCCCGGTGGCAGTGCCCGAACTCGTCGGCGAGCTGCGCCTCGTCGAAGAACCGGGCCCAGTGCGGGACCTCGTCGCCGGACACGGACGCCTCCAGCGCGCGCTCGGCCCGGACCAGGGAGGCCGTGCAGGCCCGCACCTCGCCGAGCACCCCGTGGCCGCGCGCCTCGACGGCGTGCAGCAGCGCCTGCACCACGTGCGGGCCCCCCGAGCCGAGGCCCTGCTGGGCGACCCGCGCGAGCTGCACGGCCTCGCGCCCGTGTCCGAGGTAGACGGCCTGCCGGCTCATCGTGATGAGCACGTAGGAGCCGTACACCCGGTCGCCCGCGGCCTGCGCCAGCCGCAGCGCCTGGACGAAGTACCGCTGCGCGAGTCCGTGCGCGCCGATGTCGTACGACGTCCAGCCGGCCAGCCGGGTGAGGTCGGCGGCGGCCGCGAACAGGTGCCGGCCGGTCTGCTCGCCGTACGCGCCGCGCAGCATCGGCTCGGCCTCGTGCTCCAGGTAGCGGACCAGCGCCTGGCGGGCGTGGCCGCCGCCGTAGGCGTGGTCGAGGGCGCGGAAGAGCTCGCCGACCGAGCGGAGCGCGGCGATGTCCCCGCCGGTGACCCGCTGGCCGGGGCCCCGCTCGGTCCGGCCGCGCTGCCGGGACGCGGGGCCGCCCGGTTCGGGCGGCGCCGTGACCTTGGGCGACGCCGGGCGGCCCTGCGCCGGCACACGGGAGGGCTGGTCGCCGCGGGCGACCCGGTCGTCGGCCCGGCCGATCAGCCAGTCCCGGCTGGGCACCACGAGCCCGGCCGGGGTGAAAGCGATCTTGCGGAGCTCGGCGTGGCTGCCGGAGTCCTTGCGCCACAGGCCGCTGACGATGTCCACGGCCTCCTCGGGGGTCGCGGCGAACTCCAGCCCCGCGTACACGGGCGCGCAGGCGTCTAGCCCGAGGTCCTGCGCGCTCAGGCGCCGGCCGAGGCGGCGGGTGAAGACCTCGGCGATGAGCGCCGGAGTGGTCCCGCGGGGCTGCTGGCCCCGCAGCCACCGGGTGACGGATGTCTTGTCGTATCTCAGGTCCAGTCCGTGTTCGAGCCCGAGCTGGTCCACGCGACGGGCGAGACCTGCGTTGGAGAACCCCGCTTCTGCGATGAGCGCGGCGAGCTGTCGATTGGGCGTGCGCTGCGCGGGTCGTTCCGTCATCTGCGGTGCGGTCTCCTGCCTTCGGGTCTCCCAGGGGTCTCGGGGCGGCGTGGAACGTGCTTTCGCCTCCCCGAGACCGCCTGGTGCCCGGATTGCCTGTGAGCAGCCCTTATGGCCACGTGAACGGCGCGAATGTAGCGGAGAGTGAGCACGCCATCGCACGCTTCGACATTCATTCATCCGATCGTGTGAGGATTAGCCGTCGAGCTGACGCGTATCGGACGGACGTACAGTGGCGTGGGCGCGTTACGTACCTGACGAAAGGTTCTTCCGCGCGCCCCGCACGGGGACCACCACGTGCCCGAGGAAGCTTCGAGGGAGGCGCTTGCCGTGAGTGAGTTGCGGTTCGTCCGCATGGGATTCGGTGCCGAGGCCGTCGAGTACCAGGAGGCGTGGGACGAGCAGCGCCGCGTCCACGCCGCCCGGTTCGTGGACGAGGTCCCCGACACCTGTCTGCTCCTGGAGCACCCGCCGGTGTACACCGCGGGCCGGCGCACCGCGGACAACGAGCGGCCCCTGGACGGCACGCCGGTCATCGACGTGGACCGCGGCGGCAAGATCACCTGGCACGGTCCGGGCCAGCTGGTCGGCTACCCCATCCAGAAGCTCCCGCGCCCGGTGGACGTCGTAGCACATGTACGCCGTCTGGAAGACGCGCTTATCCGTACGTGTGCGGACTTCGGCCTGGAGACGAGCCGCGTCGAGGGCCGCAGCGGCGTCTGGATCCTCGGTGACACCAAGGACCCCGCCGAACAGCGGTCCGCGCTCGGGGGCCTGTCCCTCGACTTCGACCCGCGACTCCAGGACGAGGAGTTCGACCCGCGGCTCAACGGCCCGGAGTACGCCCCGTCCAACGCGGGCCAGCGCCGCGAGGACCGCAAGATCGCCGCGATCGGCATCCGCGTGGCCAAGGGCGTCACCATGCACGGCTTCGCCCTGAACGTGAACCCGGACAACGCCTGGTTCGACCGGATCATCCCCTGCGGCATCCGCGACGCGGGCGTGGCCTCGATCGCGGGCGAGCTGGGCCGCGACGTGACCATCGCCGAGGTCCTCCCGGTGGCCGAGAAGCACCTCAAGGACGTCCTCGAGCACGCGGACCTGAAGCCGCGGATCGTGGAACGCGCGCCGGCCTAGAGCCCGCGCCCCCACGGCGGGAACCCCACGGGAATGCACCCCTGCTCCCGAAGGTTGCCCACCTCGGGGGCCGAGAACCGTACGGGCGTACTCTGGTGTACGCCGAAGAATCGAAGTTACAGGGAGCCGATGTGTCCGCAGTCGCACCCGACGGACGCAAGATGCTGCGCCTGGAGGTCCGGAACAGCCAGACCCCCATCGAGCGCAAGCCCGAGTGGATCAAGACCCGGGCGAAAATGGGCCCCGAGTACACGAAGATGCAGGCACTCGTGAAGGGCGAGGGCCTGCACACGGTCTGCCAGGAGGCGGGCTGTCCCAACATCTACGAGTGCTGGGAAGACCGCGAGGCCACCTTCCTCATCGGCGGTGACCAGTGCACTCGGCGCTGCGACTTCTGCCAGATCGACACCGGCAAGCCCGAGGCGCTGGACCGCGACGAGCCCCGCCGCGTCGGTGAGTCCGTCGTCACGATGGACCTGAACTACGCCACCATCACCGGCGTCGCCCGTGACGACCTGGAGGACGGCGGCGCCTGGCTGTACGCCGAGACGGTCCGCCAGATCCACGCCCAGACGGCGGGCCGCGAGTCCGGCCGCACCAAGGTCGAACTGCTCGCCCCGGACTTCAACGCCGAGCCCGAGCAGCTCGCCGAGGTCTTCTCCTCGCGCCCCGAGGTGTTCGCGCACAACGTCGAGACGGTCCCGCGGATCTTCAAGCGCATCCGTCCGGGCTTCCGCTACGAGCGCTCCCTCAAGGTCATCACCGAGGCCCGTGACTACGGTCTGGTCACGAAATCGAACCTGATCCTCGGCATGGGCGAGACCCGCGAAGAGGTCAGCGAGGCGCTCCAGCAGCTGCACGACGCGGGCTGCGAGCTCATCACGATCACGCAGTACCTGCGCCCCTCCGTGCGCCACCACCCCGTGGAGCGCTGGGTCAAGCCGCACGAGTTCGTGGAACTGAAGGAGGAGGCCGAGGAGATCGGCTTCTCCGGTGTCATGTCGGGCCCGCTGGTCCGCTCCTCGTACCGGGCCGGCCGCCTGTACCAGATGGCCGTCGAGAAGCGTGGCGCGTACGTCGCCTCCCAGGCGGTCTGAGTACTCCGGACGGCGCACGTTGCGAAAGGAAAGCGGTGGCACTCAGTGCCACCGCTTTCCTGTGAATCCGGGCACAAGCAACTCGCCCTTCACACCAGGCCGTTCACACCCCCCGCGACATCCCCGCAGCTGAACGCGCCGTCAGGAGCGCGCCAGGAAAACGACCCGCGGTATCAAGGCTTCATTGGCGTTTGACCGCTCAGTCACGTACTGGTAACACCAATCAGTGACCCTGGTTCCACGTCACGCACCGCCCCGTCCGAGCCGCCGATCCCGAGGGGGGACCTCCATCATGCAGGCCGCGCCCGTACGCGCCACCGCGATTCCCACGTTCACCGATGCACTCCGTGCCGTCGAGTCGCTGCTCATGAGCAGCGGGCAGCGCACCGCTCGCCGCAACGCCTGGACCTCGGTCCTGGAGGACCGTCGCCGCGCCAAGGACCGGGTCGAGGCTCAGCGCGTGCTGGAATCCGTCTCGACGCGCTCCTGATCGCCGCTCCCCCGGTACGGGGGCCCGCTCGCCCGGGACTGCCGTCGTCCGCACTTCACGGGCCACGTAGACTCGTGGGCATGGCGAGGAAGGAAACCGCAGCAGACGCTGCGAACCCCGGGCGACTCAAGCAGATCGCCCTGACGTACAAGATGACCCGCAAGGCCGATTCCAAGATCGGTCTTGTACTCGCGGCTGTCGGAATTCTCACCCTCGGTGTCTTCCTCGCGATCGGCTTCTTGATCGGTCACCCGATCTATCTGGGCATTCTCGGGCTTCTGCTCGCCTTCCTCGCGACGGCGATCGTCTTCGGACGCAGGGCCGAGCGGGCCGCCTTCGGGCAGATGGAAGGACAGCCCGGCGCAGCCGCGGCGGTGCTCGACAACATCGGCCGAGGCTGGACCACGACCCCGGCGGTGGCGATGAACCGCAGCCAGGACGTGGTGCACCGCGCGGTCGGCAAGGCCGGCATCGTGCTGGTCGCCGAGGGCAACCCGAACCGGGTGAAGAGCCTGCTGGCCGCCGAGAAGAAGAAGATGGCGCGGATCGTGGCGGACGTCCCGGTGCACGACATTCTCGTGGGCACCGGCGAGGGCCAGGTGGAGCTGAAGAAGCTCCGCACGACGATGCTGAAGCTGCCGCGCGTGCTCGCCGGCCCTCAGGTCACCGCGACCAACGACCGGCTGCGCGCGATGGGCGACCTGATGAGCAACATGCCGCTGCCGAAGGGTCCGATGCCCAAGGGCATGCGGATGCCGCGCGGCGGCCCGAAGGGCTGACCCTCCTCCTACACGTTCTACGCGGTTCCATGACGATGGGGCGCCCGGAGATTCTCCGGGCGCCCCATCGTCGTAGCGGATCGGTCGTCGTAACGGATCGGTCGGGCGTAACGGACCGTCGTCGGCGCAGTTCGGTGCGCCCCGGGTCGCGGGGCGCGGGGCGCTTCGGACGTGTCAGGCGCGGACCTCGATCGTGCGGGCCAGCCGGTCGTGCAGACCGCGGCCGTCGCGGTCCCAGATCAGCGCCGGGACGGCCACGCACAGGAGCGCCGTGCGCAGCAGGGTGCGCAGCAGGGTGCGCAGCGGGTTCAGGCGGCCGCCGCCCTCGGGGACGACGCGCAGGCCGAACAGGCGCTTGCCCGGGGTGAAGCCCACGGTACCGACCGTGAGCAGGCCGAGGACGAAGAAGACGAGCAGGGCCCAGTTGCCCGTCGCCTGGTCGTAGCCGTCGGTGAGCAACCCGTATGCGATCAAGAGGCACAGGCCCCAGTCGACGGCGAGGGCGCCCAGCCGGCGGCCGGGGCGGGCGATCGACCCCGGTCCGTGCTCCGGGAGACCGAGCTGTTCGCCCCGGTACCCGAAGTCGACACCGGCTTCCTCCGCCGCCGCGCGGGGGCCGGAGAGCCACGATCCGATTGCTTGCCTGTTGTCCACCCGTCCACGGTACTGTGCCCGTTTTGCCATACGGACAGGAGGGGCCGGGCCGACCCGGGTCGGTTAACTTGGGTGAAACAAATGGGTCACGCTTGAGAAATCCCCCGTCCCTATGGTCGGCTCCAGCGTGTGCCACCGCACTGGCCGCACGAACGAACTACCACCCCGGTCCACTGTGGGCGGGAGTAGGAGGAGCTGGATGTTCCAGAACGCCGACGAGGCCAAGAAGTACATCGCGGACGAGGACGTCAAGTTCGTCGATGTCCGCTTCTGCGACCTGCCGGGTGTGATGCAGCACTTCACGATCCCGGCCGAGGCCTTCGACCCGACCGAGGAGCTCGCGTTCGACGGCTCCTCCATCCGCGGCTTCCAGGCCATCCACGAGTCCGACATGGCGCTCCGCGCCGACCTGTCCACCGCGCGCGTCGACCCCTTCCGCCGCGACAAGACGGTCAACATCAACTTCTTCATCCACGACCCGATCACGGGCGAGCAGTACTCCCGTGACCCGCGCAACGTGGCCAAGAAGGCCGAGGCCTACCTCGCGTCGACCGGTATCGCGGACACCGCGTACTTCGGTCCCGAGGCCGAGTTCTACGTCTTCGACAGCGTGCGCTTCAAGACCTCCGAGAACGAGGCGTTCTACCACATCGACTCCGAGGCCGGCGCCTGGAACACCGGTGCGGTCGAGGACAACCGTGGTTACAAGGTCCGCTACAAGGGCGGCTACTTCCCGACCCCGCCGGTCGACCACTTCGCCGACCTGCGTGCGGAGATCTCCCTGGAGCTGGCCAACTCCGGCCTCCAGGTCGAGCGCCAGCACCACGAGGTGGGCACCGCCGGCCAGGCCGAGATCAACTACAAGTTCAACACGCTGCTCGCCGCGGCCGACGACCTCCAGCTCTTCAAGTACATCGTGAAGAACGTCGCCTGGCGCAACGGCAAGACCGCGACCTTCATGCCGAAGCCGATCTTCGGCGACAACGGCTCGGGCATGCACGTCCACCAGTCGCTGTGGAGCAACGGCTCCCCGCTGTTCTACGACGAGGCCGGCTACGCGGGCCTGTCGGACATGGCCCGCTACTACATCGGCGGCATCCTCAAGCACGCCCCGTCGCTGCTCGCCTTCACCAACCCGACGGTGAACTCCTACCACCGCCTGGTCCCCGGCTTCGAGGCCCCGGTCAACCTGGTGTACTCGCAGCGCAACCGCTCCGCGGCCATGCGTATCCCGATCACGGGCTCGAACCCGAAGGCCAAGCGCGTCGAGTTCCGCGCGCCCGACTCCTCCGGCAACCCGTACCTGGCGTTCTCGGCCCTGCTGATGGCCGGCCTGGACGGCGTCAAGAACAAGATCGAGCCGGCCGAGCCGATCGACAAGGACCTGTACGAGCTGGCTCCCGAGGAGCACGCGGGCGTCGCCCAGGTGCCGACCTCGCTCCCGGCCGTCCTCGACCGCCTCGAGGCCGACCACGAGTTCCTGCTCGCGGGCGACGTCTTCACGTCCGACCTGATCGAGACGTGGATCGACTACAAGCGCACGAACGAGATCGCCCCGCTGCAGCTGCGTCCGCACCCGCACGAGTTCGAGCTCTACTTCGACGTGTAAGCCCGTCGCTCCAGCCGCACATACCGGCCGTGCCCTTCCTCCGGGAGGGGCACGGCCGGTGCGTTTCCCCCCGAGAGCGTCCCTTTCCGACCGCCCCGTCCCCGGGGGAGTTCTTTGCCCATAGCGGGGCCTATCGGCACCTGTTCATGGGGGACCCCGGGCGCACAATGGAGAGCGGGACGAGTGCCTGACTGCGGGGTGATGCCAGATGCAGAGCCGGTTCCGGAGCGATCGGCGGCTGACCGTGCGGATGACGGTCACGCTGTTCCTGCTCGGATTGCTGTACGTGGCCTTCGTCGCCGCGTTGATCGTGTTGCTGAAGTCGTGGGTACTGGTCGTGGTGATCGCGGGCGGGCTGCTCGTCGCGCAGTACTGGTTCTCGGACCGGATCGCGCTGTACGCCATGCACGGGCGGATCGTGGAGCGGGAGGAGTATCCCCAGCTGCACGGCGTGGTCGACCGGCTGTGCGCCGTGGCCGACATGCCCAAGCCGCTGGTCGCCGTGTCGGACCTCGACATGCCGAACGCGTTCGCCACGGGGCGCAACGCCGATCACGCCGTCCTCTGCGTGACCACTGGGCTGCTGCGCCGCCTGGAGCCCGACGAACTCGAAGGCGTCCTCGCCCACGAGCTGTCGCACGTGGCGCACAAGGACGTCGCCGTGATCACCGTGGCGTCGTTCCTCGGGGTCCTCGCCGGACTGATCGTGCGGTTCGCGTTCTATTCGCAGCTCTTCGGCGGCCGGGGCCAGAAGGACCAGAACACCATGGCACTCTTCACCGTGGTGATGGCGGTGTCCGCGGCGGTGTACGCCATCAGCTTCCTGCTGATCAGGGCACTCTCCCGGTACCGCGAGCTGGCCGCCGACCGCGCCGCGGCCCTGCTCACCGGCCGCCCCTCGGCACTGGCGTCGGCGCTGACCAAGGTGACCGGGGACATCGGCCGGATCCCGACGAAGGACCTGCGGACCGCGCAGGCGTTCAACGCCTTCTACTTCACGCCCGCGCTCGGCGCCCAGCCCGGCCTCGCCAACCTCTTCTCCACCCACCCGAGCCTGGAGCAGCGGCTCGAACAACTGGCCCGTATCTCCGCCGAGCTGGGCGAGCCCGCGGCGCCGGGAGCCATCGCCCCGTCCCCCGGAGAGGCCGGCTGACCGTATGGGGTTCCTGGACATCCTGCTCGGCCGCAGCAAACCGGCCGCACCGGATCTCGACCAGCTCTTCGGACTGCCGTCGGCGGCCGTGACCCTCCAGGCGGCGGCCGGGTTCACCCCGACCGGCACGGGCGCGGTGTGCTTCGCGTCCGTCGAGGGCGCGGCCTTCGCCGAGGCGCACCGGGAGGCACAGGCCCTGCTCGACGCGGACACCGGGCGGACGGGTCCCCCGGTGGAGGTCGGCCGGGACGAGTACGGGTACTCGTGGCTCGTCTCCCGCCGCACGCCCGAGGACCTGCCAGCGCTGGTGAGCGATCTGCACGCGGTCAACAGCGCCCTGGAGGACTCCGGCTTCGGACCCCAGCTGCTCTGTTCCGTGGTGGGTTTCAAGGACAGCGGTCGGCAGCGGCTCGGCCTCGTGTATCTCTATAAACGAGGAACGTTCTATCCTCTGTGTACACTCCCTGGTCGGCATGAACGCGACAACGCACTGGAATTCCAGGTAGCCGCCCAACTGGAGAACGACCTACGCATCGAGAAGGACAAGACGCGCTGGTTCCCGATCTGGGACGCGCCAGGACTGATCGACTGAACAGTCACCCGAAAGTCCCTGCGAATCAGCTACCTGACCGACGAATCCACCAGCCTTGGGCGGCAACTCGTGGACGCCCGCGCATACAGCACCGAGAAGGTCACTCAAGGGCTCAACGGATTGAGGTCGGTGTAGCGCGAGACGCACACGTCTCGGCGACAGAGCAACACCCGATGGATCGATCCGAACTAGGGCATTGACTCAAGGAACGCGCCCCGGAATTCGACCCGCTACGGAACGGCCCTGACGCGCCCCAGGCCGAAAAGATGCTCGACAGACTGAACGCCGAGTCATCGGCGCCGGTGTGCCCACCTGCCATCCCTTCGCGCCGCTCGCCGAGCGCCGGGGCTGTGACGCCCCGGCGCGGCGGGGCTAGTTCTGGCGTTCCTGGCGGCGCGCCTCCAGCGGGCGTTCGCGCCGGTAGCGGCGTTCCCACCTGGCCTGGCGGTCACGCCGGTCGCGGTACGCCCGGTAGCTGGAGTCCGTGCGGCCCGCGGACGCACCGGAGCCTTGCGGGGCGGGCCCCGCGGATCCAGCGGGCCCCGCGGATCCAGCGGGGCCCGCGGGTCCGGCGGTGAACGTGCCTCCCCCGGTACGGCCGTAGCGGACGTACAGGAAGAGCAGGACGATCGCCGCGAGCCAGAGGGTGTGGTTGGAGAAACCCATGACGACCAGGATCGCGGTCGCGGAGAAAATCAAGGTGCCCATGACGGGACTCCTTGTATGCGTGAGTGAAAGGGCCTTGACGGCTTCTGGATGTGCCGACGGGGCGCTGGGGGTGGCGGCCGTCCGTCGGTGCGTAGAGAGTAGCCCCGCGACCGCGAACTGATGCCTGTCCGGCGGAAAGCGGTGCTCTGCTGCTCCGGAACACGCCTTCAGCACAGGGAGCGTGGTCACCCGTACGCATCTGGATTCCTCCCGACTGCACCTCATCCGATATCGCTATAAAGTCGAACGGAATCGACATAAGGGGTGCCCCTCATGAGCAATCTGTTCGTCGTCGCGTACAACGATGTCGCCACCGCCAACCAGGTGCGCGGCAAGCTGTTCGAGCTGTCGAAGCAGCATCTCGTCGAGCTGGAGGACGCGGTCGTCGTCGAGCGGAGCGAGGACGGCAGGATCAAGCTGCATCAGGCGGTCAGCCACACGGCCGTCGGCGCGGCCGGTGGCGCGCTGTGGGGCGGCGTCATCGGGCTGCTCTTCCTGGCGCCGCTGCTCGGCGCGGCGGTGGGCGCCGCGGCCGGCGCCGCCGGTGGCGCGGTCACGGACACCGGGATCAACGACACCTTCATGAAGGATCTGAGCCAGAATCTGCGGCCGGGCGCCGCCGCGCTGTTCGTGCTGGTCAAGCAGGCGGCCGGGGACAAGGTGATCCCTCAAATCGCTGAGTTCGGCGGCCAGTTGGTGCAGACGTCGCTGAGCCAGGAACAGGAGGACGCCCTGCGCGACGCGGTCGCGGCGGCGCAGGCGAAGGCGGGCGCCGCCACCCCGGCGCCGGAGGCCGGCACCACGGCCGCGACGGAAGCGGGTGCCACGGCCGCGACGGAAGCGGGTGCCACGGCCGCTTCGCCGACGATCAGCACCGCCAAGCCGGACGACGGCGGCGCTCCGGTCGCCTCCTGAGCCGACCATTTCGCGTCAAGCCCGTTCCCCGGAAGGCGAATTACCGGGTGATCGGCATGAGTGAATCATGAGTGAATGGGGAGATGCTCTCTCCTTTCACACACGACCACGACGGTGAACGACTGAGCTGCGTCAGCGGCAGCAGGGACGACGGAGGTGACGGGGCGGCCACCGCCGTCCTTCTGCACGGCGCGGGCAACGGCAGCAAGGAGCGACTGCTCCCGCTGCTCGACGACTTCGCGGCCCGCGGCTGCGCGGGGCTCGCCTTCGACTTCTCCGGGCACGGTGAAAGCACCGGCAAGCTGGGCGAGTTGAGCCTTCGGCGGCGTTTCGAGCAAGCCGTGTCGGTCATCGACGCGACGGTTCCCGCGGGCGCCCCGCTGATCCTCGTCGGGTTCAGCATGAGCGGCCACACGGTGGCCGATCTCGCGCGGCACTATGGGGACCGCGTGGTGGCGCTCGTACTGTGCGCACCCGCGGTGTACGCCGCCGAGGCCTGGCCGGTTCCGTTCGAGGACGAGGAGCCGGCCGCCCGGCGCGACGGCACGGGGGCGGCGGAGAGCCGCTTCAGCCGGATCATCCGTACTCCCGACAGCTGGCGGCGGGCTCCCGCGCTCGACGTCCTGCGGGCGTACGAGGGCCGGGCGGTGCTCGCCGTACCCGGCACGGACACGGTCATCCTGCCCGCGGTGACGGAGGCCGTCGCGGACGCGCTCACCGCACAGGCCCGCTTCACCCGCTTCGAACTGCCCGACGCGGAGCACATGCTGGGCCTCTGGTTCCGCGACCACGCGGAGGACCGGCGGCGGCTCGTGGACCTCGTCGTCACCGGCCTCGGTGACCCGGTGCGGAGGGCTGCCCGGGTCTGAACGGCCGCGCCCCGCGGAGCCGGTACGCCCCGCGCGCCGCGTACGGCTCCGCGGGGCGCGGAGGCCGGCGCCGCCCCGGGGTCCCGCATCCGCTCCCGACAGCCGGCACCGGAAGGTGCACCCGCCCGGGGCCGGCAGGTGTCACACGCCCGGGGCCGCCCGGACCACGCCCGCGATCACCGCCGCGCCCAGTGCCGCGTGGTCGGCGGCGTTGCGGTCCGTGTAGCGCAGCGCGAAGTCCGCGACGGCACGGTCGAAGGTGTCGGCGCCGCCGAGATACGCGGCGATCGCGATGCGGTCGCCGGAACGGGCGTGCGCGCGGGCCAGGGCCGTGCCGCACAGCCGGGCGTAGGTGCGCAGTTCGCCCGGGTTCATGCCGGCGATGTCCGCGGACCCCTTCATGTCGTGCAGTTGGCGCCAGTAGAACGCCCGCCCCTCGGGGCCGGTCGTCCAGCCCAGGAAGATGTCGCCGGCGGCCTGCATCAGCCGCTGCCCGGCGACGACACGGCGCCCGGGATGGACGTACGGGCCGATGGGCAGATGCTCTTCGAGTACGGACCGACCCGCCTGCTTGATCTGCAGGAACAGCGGGTCGTCGGCGTCCCGCCCGGCGAGCAGCACGACGAAGCAGCGGGTGCCGACGCTGCCCACACCGACGACCTTGCGTGCGGCGTCGACGAACCGGTAGCGGTCGAGGAGCAGTCGACGTTCCTCGGGGAGCGTGGAGCGGTAGTCGCTGAAGATCTTGCGGAGCGAGGCCGTGTCGAGGCTTCCGGCCGGTTCCAGCAGGGGCGGGTCGTGGACGATGCGGCGGCGTCCGTCGACGATCTCGGTGAGTTTGCCGAGCGCCTGCAGGCTGGTGCGGCGGCGGGCCCGGGTGAGGGTTGCCTCGACGCGTCGGCGCCGACGGCCGGAGCGGACCAGCGGCAGCAGCAGATCGGCGTCGATGTGCTCGTACCAGACGGTCAGTTCGCCCTGCCGGGCCAGCCGTCGCATCGCCTCGCGGTACTGCCCGGCGGCGGCCCGTGCCGCGCCGAAGACGTGCTCCTCCTTGTGCCCGTTCTCACGGGCCGCGACCGCGACGCTGGCCGCGAGCCGTTTGACGTCCCACTCGAAGGGGCCGGGGAAGGTCTCGTCGAAGTCGTTGAGGTCGAAGAGGAGGGAGCGTTCCGGGGAGGCGTACAGGCCGAAGTTCAGCAGGTGGGCGTCGCCGCACAGTTGGACGGTGAGCCCGGTGTGCGGCTGGGCGGCGAGGTCGGCGGCCATGACGGCGGCGGCCCCGCGCAGGAACGCGAGCGGTGACGCCGCCATCCGCGCGTAGCGGATCGGCAGGAGTTCCGGGAGCCGGTCCCTGCCCTGTTGTTGCAGGAGGCCGACCGGATCGGGGCGGTCGGCGGCGGGGATCCAGGTGCCGTGCGCGGAACGGGTGACGCGCTTGCGCGCCGCCCGGCCCCGGGCGGCCCGTTCGGCCGAGGTGGCCGTGACGCTGTTCCGAAGCATCCGTCAGAACCTCACGGCGCGGGCGACAGCGGTCTTGACGTCGCCGGTGAGGGAACGGTTGCTGCGGGCGGTGGCGTCCTTGGAGGCAGCCCCCGCGACGTCGTCGACCGTCACGACGGTCGTGTCGAGGAGGTTGCCGCTCTGGTCGCGGAAGTCGACCTGGACGACGTAGGACTTCGCCGAGGAGGTGGGGTTGGCGGCGGTCACCTTCACCGCCAGGCGCCCGTCGGAGGCGGGGCTCGCGTCGCCGTCGAGCCTCACCTCGTCCTTGGCGTCCACGCCGTCCTTGAACTCGTCGAACTTCTTGCCGGCCTCGGCGGTCGCGGAGGCGAGGGCGTCCCCGGCCTCGGTGGCGGCGGACGCGGCCTCGGAGACGGCGGAGGCGGCCTTGGAAGCGGCGGACGCCGCCTTGGAGACGGTGTCGGAGGGGCTGCTGTCGTCCGAACAGGCGGTCAGCTGGGTGGCCAGGGCCGCCACCACGACGACGGCCAGGATCAGGCGGACCGGTCCTCGTATGCCGTTCCTCTGATGCATCGTCTCTCCCCACGTGGTCCTGGTGCGCCTCCGGATCCCGCTTCCTCGCGGTGGCCCCAGTCAAGGCCGGGGGCAGGGCCGCCGCATGCCCGGCTACGGCGAACGGGTGAGTCCCGCCCGGTGAAGGGCGGGCCTTCGAGAGGATGCGGAGCACGGAGTGCGAGGCGACGGGACGGAGACGACGTGACGGGGAAGCCGCGGCACATCGGGGTGGCGGAGCGACGGGCACGGCTCGGGCTGCGGCAGCGGCTCGTGGGCTCCGCGCGGGCGGCGACCCCCGAGGAGGTCGCGGACTCCTTGGTGGCGCTGCACGGCACCGACCCGGCGACGGTGTACCTGGCGGTGGGTGCGCGTCTCACGGACGGCGGGGAGACGGTGGCGCAGGTCGACCGGGCGCTGTACGAGGACCGGACACTCGTACGGATGCACGGCATGCGGCACACCGTGTTCGTGTTCCCCACCGGCCTGGCCGCCGTGGTGCACGCCTCGACCGGGCTCGACATCGCCGCGAAGGCCCGGGCGGGGCTGGTCAAGGACATGGTCGGCGGAAGCGACGGACGGCTGACCGAGGAGTGGCTGACCGAGGTCGAGGCGTCCGCGCTCGCCGCGCTGGCCCGGCGCGGACAGGCCACGGTGAACGAACTCACCGGGGACGAGCCACGGTTGAAGGAGCAGTTCGTCTACGGGGCCGGGAAGAGTTACGAGAGTCCGCACACGGTGTCGTCCCGGCTGATGCGGGTGCTGGGCGTCGAGGGCCGGGTGGTGCGCGGGCGCCCGCTCGGTTCCTGGACGTCGAGCCAGTTCCGCTGGGCGGTCGCGCCACCGCATCCGCACCTCCCGCCCGCCGAGGCTCGGTCCGAGCTGCTGGGCCGCTGGCTGACCGCGTGCGGGCCCGCCACGGAGGCCGACCTGAAGTGGTGGACGGGCTGGAAGGTCACCGACGTACGGCGGACACTGGCCGCGATCGGGGCGGTGGCCGTCTCGCTCGACGACGGGCTCACGGGGTACGTGGCGGCCGGCGACGAGAACCCGGTCGCCGGGCCGGAGACGCCCTGGGCCGCCCTGCTGCCCGGCCTCGATCCGACGCCCATGAGCCGGCAGGAGCGGGACTGGTATCTCGACCCGTCCCTGCGGCCCGCCCTCTTCGACCGCAGCGGCAATGTCGGGCCGACGGTGTGGTGGGACGGCCGGGTGGTCGGGGGGTGGGCGCAGCGGCCCGACGGCGAGGTGGTCTGGCGGCTGCTGGACACCGAGGGTGTCGGCCGCGAGGCACGGGCCGCGATCTCCGCGGAGGCCGGGCGCCTTCAGGCGTGGGTGGGACGGACCCGGGTCACCCCGCGCTTCCGGACGCCCCTGGAGCGGGAGCTGTCGGCCGAGTGAGACCCGAGCGACGACCCCGCGGGTTGCCGTGCGACGACCGGTACGGGTGCCGGGTGACACCGCTCCCGAGCGATGCACGGGCACCGGTTCGAAGGGTGCCGGGGCCGGGTGACCGGCGGCGCCGAGGCCGGGCGGCGACGGGCGCCCTTCCCGAGCACCGCACAGGTTCCGGTCCCGGACAGTGCCGGTGCCGGATGACCGGCGGTGCCGAGGCCGGGTGACGAGGGGCGCCGGTCCCGAGCGACGCACGGGTTCCGGTTCCGAACGGTGCCGGGGCCGGGTGACCCCGCCTCGGGGCGGAAGCCACCCGGCACCGGTGATCAGCGCGCTCGACTCCTCAGCGGGCGTACCTCATCAGCGCACGCACCATGTGGCACGTGGTGTCCGACGGCGGGTGGACACCGATGAGTTCCGCGGTGCTGCGGATCTTCTCGTTGCGGGCCTGGTTCGGCACGTACACACCGGAGTCGAGCAGGGCGATGGCGAGTCGCATCGCCTTCAGCCGGCGGTTGTGCGTGACATACCAGTCGCGGGGGCGCCCCGGCGGCAGCGGGCGCTTCTCCATGGGCTCGTACGGCAGGTCCAGCAGGACCGCCCTCGTGGATGTGGACTGAGTGGGCAGCGGCTTCAGTGCGGCAGCGGGCACAGGCATCCTCCTGTCGCGGTCAGGGCGCCGTCCGGACCCCCCGGCGACACCCTCGAACACTGCTTCTATTCTACCGCCGAGCACTGACAAAAGCCGCTGGCCACAGGGGCTTTGAGAGTGCCGTGACACCAGAACACGAAGGTGTCTCCCGTAACGTGTGCGGCATGGAGATCTGGATCAATCCGGCCTGTTCGAAGTGCCGCAGCGCGATCAGCCTGCTCGACGCGGAGGGCGCCGACTACACCGTCCGCCGCTACCTGGAGGACGTGCCGAGCGAGGACGAGATCCGCGGCGTCCTCGACCGCCTGGGCCTCGAACCGTGGGACATCACGCGGACCCAGGAGGCCGACGCCAAGGAGCTGGGGCTCAAGGAGTGGGCGCGGGACGCCGGTTCACGGGACCGGTGGATCAAGGCACTGTCCGAGCACCCGAAGCTCATCCAGCGGCCGATCATCACGGCGGAGGACGGGACCGCGGTGGTGGGCCGCACGGACGAGGCGGTGCGCGACGCCCTGTCCCGGTAGCGGGCCGGCCCGGACGGCCGGTGCTCGCGCCGCTCAACTCCCGTGTGACTCAGGTTACTTAAGTGATTGCCGAAACCGTTGAGCAACTGCGTTCGGTATCTCGTACATAGCGGCGTAACGCTCCCTCCCCCACGCCCTGGAGGCGCGCATGTCGCGTAGGAGAACTCTCAGCACCAAGAAGAAGATCGCCCTGCTGGTCAGCGCGGCGACCGTGGCCGGCGGTGGGGCCTTCGCCCTGGCCGCCACCTCGAACGCGGCGTCGGTGCAGAACGCGCAGTCCTCGACGGTCTGCGCGGGTCTGGCCACCGCGCTCGGCAACAACCAGAAGTTCATCGAGGGCCAGCGGGCCGCCCCCGACGCGCAGTCGGAGGCACGGATCGCCAACCGCGAGGCCGTCATCGCGCAGATCAAGGTTCAGCAGGAAGCGTCCAACTGCGCGGTCGGGGAATCGGCTCAGGACTCCCAGACCGCCCCGCAGCAGCCGGCGCAGTCCGCCCCGGCGCAGGCCGCGCCCGTTCCCTCGGCTCCGGCGCAGTCCGCCCCCGCGAACAACGCCGGCGGTGGCGCCGCCACCGGCCAGCAGGTCTGCAACGGTTCGACCGTCACGCTCTCCGGCGAGGGCGGCGCTCCGGCCGCGTCCAGCAACCAGTTCCCGGCCGGGACGAAGCTGAAGGTCACCAACCTGGACAACAACAAGTCCACGACCGTCGAGGTCACCTCGGTCTCCGGCAGCTGTGTCCTGCTGAACAACGCGGCCTTCGAGCAGGTCCGGGAACCGGGCAAGTTCCTGATCCGCAAGGCCCGCATCGAGAAGGTCGGGTAACGGGCAGAACGGGTCGAAGGCCCTGCCGTCGCCGATTCCCCCGGATCGGAAGCGGCAGGGCCTTCGCATGGGCAGGCAACCGGGGCGGAACGGGACCACATCCCCCGTACCGCTCCCACGCGCATCGCATACGAGCCGTCCGCCCGGCCGCCTCCCCCGGACCTGCGGGACCGGGCGGGCGACGGGTCGGCCGATCGCGGTCGCGAACGCTCGCACGCGAACGGCGGCAGCGCAGCAGCTGGTGTGAGACCGGGCACACACAGCCCAGGTAACACGGGGTTCACATTCGGGCAATGATCGGGAAATCGCTGGTTGACAGGCTGCCCGGCATCCCCAGCGGCGCACCGGTGCCGCAGCGCCGCAGCACCCGCAAGTGCGACTCAAGACCCACCCCGAAGGATGTGGCCCGTGAGCTTCAAGGCTGAGTACATCTGGATCGACGGCACCGAGCCGACGGCCAAGCTCCGTTCCAAGACGAAGATCCTGGCCGACGACGCCAAGGGTGCTGAGCTGCCGATCTGGGGCTTCGACGGCTCCTCGACGAACCAGGCCGAGGGTCACGCCTCGGACCGCGTACTCAAGCCTGTGGCCAGCTTCCCGGACCCGATCCGCGGTGGCGACGACATCCTCGTCATGTGCGAGGTCCTCAACATCGACATGACGCCGCACGAGTCCAACACGCGTGCCGCGCTGGCCGAGGTCGCGGAGAAGTTCGCCGCCCAGGAGTCGATCTTCGGCATCGAGCAGGAGTACACCTTCTTCAAGGGTTCGCGCCCGCTGGGCTTCCCCGAGGGCGGCTTCCCGGCCGCGCAGGGCGGCTACTACTGCGGTGTCGGCGCGGACGAGATCTTCGGCCGTGACGTCGTCGAGGCGCACCTGGACAACTGCCTCAAGGCGGGTCTCGGCATCTCCGGCATCAACGCCGAGGTCATGCCCGGTCAGTGGGAGTTCCAGGTCGGCCCGCTGTCGCCGCTGGAGGTCTCGGACCAGCTGTGGGTCGCCCGCTGGCTGCTCTACCGCACCGCCGAGGACTTCGGCGTCTCGGCGACGCTGGACCCGAAGCCGGTGAAGGGCGACTGGAACGGCGCGGGCGCGCACACCAACTTCTCCACCAAGGCGATGCGCGAGGGCTACGACGCGATCATCACCGCGTGCGAGTCGCTCGGCGAGGGTTCCAAGCCGATGGACCACGTCAAGAACTACGGCGCCGGCATCGACGACCGTCTGACGGGTCTGCACGAGACCGCCCCGTGGAACGAGTACAGCTACGGCGTCTCCGACCGCGGTGCCTCGGTCCGCATCCCGTGGCAGGTCGAGAAGGACGGCAAGGGTTACATCGAGGACCGCCGCCCGAACGCGAACGTCGACCCGTACGTCGTGACGCGCCTCATCGTCGACACCTGCTGCACCGCCCTGGAGAAGGCCGGCCAGGTCTGATCCCGCTCACCTACGAAGGGGGCGCCCGCCGAATCC